>DATNKY010000703.1:0-3404 GCA_035603155.1 Solirubrobacteraceae bacterium | reverse complement strand
CTCGACGGCGCGATCCGCGAGGCCCGCCAGCCATGCCGACCTGGCACCGCGCCACAGCAGCGACGCGCGGCGATCGGGGGCGGAGGTGAGGCGTGCTGAGCGCTCGAACGCAGCGGCAGCGGTCGCATAGGAACTGCGAGCGTGGCTGCGCTCGCCGGCCTGCTCGAGCGCGTCCGATGCCGAGTCATCGGTGCCGACGGCAGCCGCCGCGAGATGCCACGCGCGCCGGTCGACATCGCGGTCGGGGAGCGACGCGGCGAGTGCCCGGTGGGCCTCGCGGCGCAGCGCGACCGGCGTATCGGCGTAGATCGCCGAACGGGCGAGCGGATGGCGGAACTCCACCGTGCCCGGCCGCAGCGTGATCAGTCCTGCGCCCTCCGCTGTCGCGAGCGCCCCCAGATCGATCGCGAGCCGCCGGGCGGCGAGCTCGAGGACCGCGAGATCACCGCTGTCGCTGGTCGCCAGCAGCGCCAGCGCCCGCCTGGCGGGCTCGTCGAGGGCTCCCATCCGGCGCAGAAAGGCCCGCGAGACGCGCGCCGACACTGGCAGTGGAGCGCCCTCGGGGAGCAGTGCGAGGTCGTCCGCCTCGGCGGCCAGCTCGAGCAGCGCGAGCGGGTTGCCGGCCGTCGCGAGGTGCAGCCGCGCGACGGTCTCGGGCGCCAACTCCCTCAGGAGGGCCGACGCTTCGCCACCGGTCAGCCCGCCGATCGCGAGCTCGGGCAGATCGGCTCCGTCGAGCAGTGACGGCTCGCCGGCGCGAACCGCGATCACGGCCGCGATCGGGTCGGCGACCAGCCGCCTGAGCGCGAACAGCAGCGCCTGGGCGCTCGAGCCGTCCAGCCAGTGGGCGTCGTCGACGAGCACCGCCACGGGTCCGAGGTCGGCGTAGGCGGCCAGCAGCCCGAGGGTCGCGGCCCCGACCGCGAAGCGCTCCTGCAAGCTCGCCGGGCGTAGGGCCAGCGCGCTCTCGAGCGCGACCGCCTGCGGAGCCGGGAGCCGGTCGAGCATGACGAGCGCCGGGCGCAGAAGCTCGAGCAGCGATCCGAACGGGATCTGGGCCTCAGATTCGACTCCTCGCGCGCGCAGGATCGACATCCCCTCGGCGCGCCGCGCGGCATCATCGAGCAGCGCCGTCTTGCCGATCCCCGGCTCGCCGACGAGCGCCAGCGTCGCGCTCGTTCCCGATCGCGCCTGCGTCAGAGCCCGCTCGATCTGCGCTCGCTCGAGGTCCCGGCCGAGCAGCATGGCGCAAGTCTAGGTGTCGCAAGTCGGAAATTCGGTGGCACTGGCCACCCGATGCGGCACGCCGCGGGCCCCGCGAGGACTAGGTGGGGCACGGAAGCGATCGCGGGCGTCTCGAACGTACGCTCGCGAAAACCAACCCTGGAGGGACCGATGAGCACGACCAACGAAGCCGTTGAGATCGACGGCGACAAGCTGATGCAGTTCGTCTTCCGTGCAGTCGACGAGGTCGGAGCGACGTTGAACTCGGCGCTGGTGGTGATGGGTGACAAGCTCGGGCTGTACCGTGCGCTCGCCGGCACGGGCGGCTTGTCGCCGTCCGAGCTCGCGCAGCGCACCGGCACGGCCGAGCGCTACGTGCGCGAGTGGCTCAACGCGCAGGCGGCGGGCGGGTTCGTCGAATATGACCCGGACAGCGGCCGGTACGCGCTCGCGCCCGAGCAGGCAGTGGCACTCACGGACCCCGAGAGCCCCGCCTACCTGCCCGGCTTCTTCCAGATCGCGCTCGGCTCGGTGCTTGATTCTCCAAGAATCACCGAGGCCGCACGGAGCGGCGAGGGAGTCGGATGGCACGAGCACGTCCACGACGTCCACGAGGGGTGCGAGCGTTTCTTTCGCCCTGGCTACAACGCCAACCTGCTGTCCGAGTGGCTACCCGCGCTCGAGGGCGTGGTCTCCAAGCTCGAGCGCGGCGGCCGAGTGGCGGACGTCGGCTGTGGCCACGGCGCGTCGACGATCCTGATGGCCCGCGCGTTCGAAACCTCGCAGTTCGTCGGCGTCGATTACCACGACGGCTCGATCGCGACCGCGCGAGAGCGTGCGCGCGATGCGGGTGTCGACACGCGGGTGAGGTTCGAGACCGAGCCGGCCGCAAGCTACGGCGGGAGCGGCTATGACCTCGTGACGATGTTCGACTGCCTGCACGACATGGGTGACCCGGTCGGCGCGGCGCGCCACGTCCACGGCACGCTGAAGCCCGATGGGACGTGGATGATCGTCGAGCCGAATGCCGGTGACCGGATCGAGGACAACCTCAACCCGGTGGGGCGCGCCTACTACTCGTTCTCGACCCTGCTCTGCACGCCGGCGTCGCTCTCACAGGAGGTCGGGCTGGCGCTCGGCGCGCAGGCCGGCGAAGCGCGGATCCGGGACGTCGTGCGGGCCGGCGGCTTCACCCGCTTCCGCAGGGTCGCGGAGACGCCGTTCAACCTCGTCTTCGAGGCCCGTCCCTGACCGATGTCTGGCGGCGCCCGTCACGGGGCTCGGCGGGCGCCGTCGCCGGTCGAGGCCCCGCGTGCGGCGCCGCGGATAGGCTGTCCCGATGGGATCGGGGAGCGCTCAGACCGTGTTTCGCGGTGGCACCGGCGAGCCGATGGTTCTGATCCATGCCTTCTCGGGCACGCGGCACCTGTGGGACCCGGTCCTGGCCGAGCTCGAGCGATCGTTCGACCTGCTTGCCGTCAGCCTCGCCGGGCATGTGGGCGGTCCCGAGCTGGGCGCGACACGCGTTTCCGTCACGGCGCTGGTGGACGCGGTCGAGCATGACCTCGACGATGCAGGCTTCCAGACGGCACATCTGGTCGGAAACTCGCTCGGCGGCTGGATCGCCTTCGAGCTTGCGATCCGCGGGCGGGCACGATCGGTGGTCGCGATCTCGCCGGCCGGCGGCTGGGAGGCCGGGACGCGCGACGAGCGCCGCCTGCGCCGGCTGTTCGGCCGCCTGCACCGGACCTCGACGGCCGTGCTGCCATGGGTCGATTCAATGATGCGCCGGCCCCGCGTGCGGCGCGAAGCATTGCGCGACGTCGTCGCTCACGGGGAACGCGTGCCGCCGTCGGCGGCCGCCGCGATGATCCGCGATTCGGCGACCTGCCCCGTCTACTTCGAACTGATGGACGCGATCATCCGCGACGGGCCTCCGCGGACGCTCGACGGCGTGCAGTCCCCGGTGCTGCTCGCGTGGGGCGCTCGCGATCGGATCCTGCCGGCACCGCGCTACTCCCAGAGGCTGCGCGACATGCTCCCGAACGCCGAGTGGACCGAGCTGCCGGACGCCGGGCACGTCCCGATGTCCGACGATCCTGAGCTCGTCACGAGGACGATCAACGAGTTCGTGACCCGGGTCGGCGAGCCCGCGCCGGCCGCCACCTGATCCGGCGCCG
>DATNKY010000635.1:0-2930 GCA_035603155.1 Solirubrobacteraceae bacterium | reverse complement strand
CGGACAAGGCCCACGAGTACGTCGCGAAGGTGCTGACCGAAAGGAATGTCGAGCTCCGGCTCGGGACCGGCGTCAAGGAGGTCGGGACCGGCCATGCCCTGCTCTCAGACGGCGGCCTCATCCCGACGCGCTGCGTCATCTGGGGCGGCGGGATCATGGCGGCTGAGCTTGCGGCCAACTGCGGCCTCGCCCAGGGACGGGGCGGACGGGTCGATGTCCAGCCCGATCTGACCCTCGCCGGGACCGAGGGCGTGTACGTGGTCGGCGACGTCGCCAACATCGCCGACGCCGACGGGAACGCCTTGCCACAGCTCGGCTCGGTCGCGCTGCAGAGCGGTGCCTTGGCGGCGGACAACATCGTGGCCGACTTCGAGGGCAAGCCGAGAAAGAACTTCGAGTACCGCGACAAGGGGATCATGGCGATGATCGGCAGAGGTGCCGCGATCGCCGAGGTCGGGAAGCACCACCACGAGGTGCACGGTCAGCTCGCGCACGTGGCGTGGCTCGGCGTGCACGCCAGCCTGATGACCGGAACCCGCGACAAGGTCGAGGCGATCGTCGACTGGGGCTGGGACCGCTTCTCCAAGGCCGGAGGCCCACACGTTCTCGACCGGGGTGAGGCGGCCAACATCGACTGGACCGACGATCCGGCCGTCGACCCAGCTGCGCCCGCCGCGGACGCGCCTGCACCCGGCGTGCCGGCGTCGGACGCTAGCGCCGGCAGCTAGAAGACGGCCACCGGGTTGAGCGGCGACCCGGTGCCGTTGACGATCCTCAGCGGCGCCGCCGCGAAGAAGAATTCCCAGCGCTCGCTTCGCTCGCACACCCCGCGCACATCCTCGAACTGGAGGTAGTCGAGCAGGTGGACGCCCATCGCCGAGATCGCAAGCACGTGGATCGGGAAGTCGACGCCCTCGGTGCTGCTCGGCGCGGTGTCGTTGTTGCCGTCTGAACCAAGCACCGCCACCCCACGCTCTGAGACGAACCGCATCGCGGTCGGGTGCAGCCCGGCCTTGGCCACAGGTGTGTCCCACGTACCGAGCTCGGCGAGGCGCAGCGGGTGGCCGGTTCGCACGAGCAGGATGTCCCCGGCCCCCACCTCGACGCCCTGAGCGCGTTCCGCGGCCTCGAGGTCGTCGGCGTACACGTGCTCGCCCGGCTCGAGCCAGCGCACGCCCCGGAGGGTCGGAATGTCGAGCAGCACGCCGCGGCCGACCAGCCCGTCACTCAGCACCTCGATCGTGTTCACCGTCGCGCCCTGCTCGTCGGCCGTGTCCTCGGATTTGCCGTTGTACTCCAGCCCGTTGTACGCGACGTGGCAGAGCGCATCGATGTGCGTGTGGCCGTCGTTGTGGTAATCGGCACCGACGTAGTCCTTGATGAAGTGAACCGGGTCGGCCGGCGGCTCCCGCTCGCCGAACAGAGTCATGTGATGGTCCGCCGGGACGGGGTTGTGCGGCGCCGGCTCGGTGTTGACCGGCAGGCTCAGCGTCACGCTCCGTCCCTGCTGCACGAGGCGGGCAGCCGCGACCACGCTCTCGGTGGTCAACAGATGGAGCGTGCCGCGCTCGTCGTCGGTGCCCCAGCGCCCCCAGTTCGAGAGGGCATCAAACAGCTCCCTGAAGTTCTGCGCGCTGACCGTGGCGTCAGTCCGATCTCCGCTCACGTAGGCATTGTCTCCGCTACGCCATCGCCGGCGCCGGGTCGCGCTGGAGCAGCGTACGCCAGCCGCTGAGCAGCTCGTGCACTGCGGCGGCGCCGACGATCGGCTCCGCGGGCACTGGGAGCTCGATCGGATAGAGGACGAACGGCTGCGTCTGTGGCCCGCCGAGGCCGCCATGGAACGAGATCAGCTCCTCGAACGCGCAGCCCTGCTCGAGCGCCGGGTCATAGAAGCTGCCGACGACGATGTCGGCCACGTGCTCGAAGCCGTCGCTGCGGCGCAGGTGGGCGGGCGCGTTGGCCGAGAACGGCGCCAGTGGATCGTCGCCCTCGATGTTTCCGCTCTCCAGATAGTGGATCCCTCCGGAATTCATCGCCAGCGGGCCGTGCTCCGAGGAGCGGACCAGCAGGTAGCCGACGTGCGGGTGCGCGGCGAGCGCCGGCAGCAACTGCGGATGGTGCTGCTCGATCTCCTCCATGGTCAGCCGGCGCTTCTCTTCCATCAGATAGATCAGCCCGAGGTTGCCCGAGCCGAGCACGATCGCGCGATCGTCGGCGAGCGCGTCGTCGGTGCGAGACTGAGCACGACCGGTCGCCTCGGTCACCGCCTGAGAAACGGCCGCGTCATGCTCGTCGCCCGCCCCCATTCCGGATACGGTCCCGCGCGAGAGCGAGCGCTCGACGAGGTCATCCAGCCCGTAGCCGTTGCGCTGCTTGAACGTCATTCCCTGCGTCTGCCCGTGGTCTGAGAGCACGACGATCCTGTACGGGCGGGGCGCATAGCGCAGCGCGCGCTCGATGCGCCCGAACTGCTTGTCGAGCTTGCGCAGCGCCTCGAGCGTGTCGGCGCGCTCCAGACCCGAGTGATGGGCGACCTCGTCGTAGCTTGAGAAGGTCGCGTAGACGGCCGGCCGGCCGCGCATCACGTCCGTCAGCACGCCGTACACGATCAGGTCGCGGACGACGACGCAGAGCGTGGCGCGCAGGTACGGGTAACGCCCGCCTCGCTTGCCGCGGGGCACGACGTCCCGCCGACGCTGCCGGATCGCGGCGCTGTATTCGAGCATCACCTCCCAGGTGAACAGGACGAGCTCGCGGGTCACGTTGAAGCCATTAGCCAGGAACGCCCGGTAGCCGGGGTTCGAGCGCTTCTCGGCGTCCATCCGGCTGACGGTCAGGATCACCTCGTCGGCCTCGCCCGACAGGAGGTTGCCGCGGCTCGCGCCGCCGTTGACGAGCAGGCCGCGCCTGCTCGCATGGCGACGCTC
>DATNKY010000717.1:0-5873 GCA_035603155.1 Solirubrobacteraceae bacterium | reverse complement strand
GAGCAGGTCCAGGTGACGGTCGGAGACGGAACCGCGACCGCGACGGTGGCGCCGTTCCCGCTCTACGACACCGACAAGCGCCGCCCGCGCAGCTGAGCGCCGGCCGCCGCCACGAACCAGTCGAACACGGCCTTGAAGCGGCCGTCGATCTTCCACTCCTCCTGGAGCTCGAACTGGACCCCGAGCGCCGGGTAACCCTCGAGCTCGATCGCCTCGGCCACGCCGTCGGGCGCGGTCGCGGTTGCGCGCAGCCCCTCCCCCAGCTCGGCCACCGCCTGGTGGTGGAAGGAGTTCACGGTCGCCTCACGCGTTCCGAGCGCCGAGTACAGGATGCTCGGAGCCTCGATTGAGATCGGATGGCGCGGATGCTCGGGGATCGGCTCCCCGTGCAGCGACGCCAGCTCGACTCGCTTCCACGCCTTCCAACCGGGATCCGAGGCGTGCCCGCGCGAAAACTCGGCCAGGCGCACGTCCTGAATCAGAGTTCCGCCGCAGGCCACGTTGAGCACCTGCATCCCGCGGCAGACGCCGAGGATCGGTAATCCGCGCTCCAGTGCGGCTGGGACCAGCGCGAGCTCGAACTCGTCCCGGCGCGGCTCGATCGGCGCAAGCAGCGGGTCGGGCTCCTGGCCGTAGCTGGCGGGGTCCATGTCGCGGCCTGGCGCGAGCACCACCGCGGCCATCTGGTCAAGCACGTCGTCGATCGCCTCGGGGATCTGGGCGAGCGTCACCGGAACCGCTCCCGCGGCGACCAGCGGGCGCTGCATCCCGACGCCGCCGTAGTCGCCGAAGTCATGCAGGCTCGCCGAGACCCCGATCAACACCCCGGCCATCAGGTGCTCACAAGCTCCCGGCTCCCGACGAGCGCCTCCTCGATCAGCTCGGTCAGCTCGCGCAGCTCGATCTTGTCGGCGTTTCCGGAGGTCTTAATCGCGTCCTCGTACATCGTCACGTCCTTGGGGCACGAGACGACGAACAGGTCGACGTCGGGCAGGCTGACGGCCTCTCGGATGCGGTTCTCCGACGGCCGCTCCTGGCCGGGCTTGTCGGCGATCCAGATCCGCCCGCCGCCGGCGCCGCAGCAGAACGAGTTGTCGCGGTTGCGCGGCATCTCGACGAGCGTGCAGCCGAGCAGCTCGAGGATCCGCCGCGGGGCGTCGTACTCGCCCTGGAAGCGGCCGAGATGACACGGGTCGTGGTAGGTGACCCGGTAATTCAGCCGACCACCCACGTCGAGGCGGCCCGATTCGATCAGCTCGAGCAGCAGCGCCGTGTGGTGCATCGCCTGCCACCGGTCGGCCAGCTCGGGGAGCTGCTGGCGGACCAGCTCGGGGTACTCATTACGCAGTGTGTTCAGCGAGTGTGGGTCGCTGGTGACGATGCGCTGGAACGAGCAGCCGGAGATCGTCCCGATGTTCTGATCAGCCAGCATCACGAACAACCCCTCCTCGCCTACGCGCCGCACGTCGTTGCCCGAGTTTCGCTCGCCGTCGTAGAGGATCCCGAAGTCGACGCCGGCCTCGTGCAGCAGCCGCGCCAGCGTCTGTGAGACCTGCTGCGAGCGCGGGTCAAACGACGCGTAGTCGCCGACGAACCACAGCACGTCGACCGGCTGCTTGCGCGCGTCCGGGACCTCGAAATCGAGCTCCTTGGCCCAGCGCCCGCGGCGGCGCTTGTTCTCGCCGAACGAGTTGCCCGATTTATGGATCACCTCGAGCGTCGACTTGAGGTTTGAATCGAGCTCGCTCTCCTCCACCAGCCGCCGGCGCAGTTGGTTGATGATCGGCGCCTGCTCGATCCCGACCGGGCAGATCTCGACGCACGCGTTGCACTGCATGCACGACCACACGGTCTCGACGCGAATGCCGTCCTCGCCGAACACGCTCGCGTCGAAACCGGCGCCGTTCGCTTTGCCGTCCGCGAGCGCGCCGAGCAGACCGCCGATGCCGGACTTGCCGTCGGCCGGATGCGGCTGCTCGCGCAGCTCGAGGATCACGTCACGCGGTGACAGCGGACGTCCGGTCGCGTTGGCCGGGCAGGCCTCGTGGCATCGGCCGCACTTCGTGCACGCGTCGAGCTGGAGCAGGTGCAGCGGGCTGAAGTCCGCCAGCGAGCCGTAGCCGGCCGGCTCGAACGCGCGCTCGTCCGGTATCGGGCGCAGCCGCTTCCCCGCCAACGGATCGCGCAATGACAAAGAGACCCAGCTCGACAGCATGTGCGAGGCCTTCGTGAACGGGATGCTGGCGACGAACGTGATCGCGAGCAGGCCGTGAAACCACCAGATCCCGTGGCGCAGGCCGGCGAGCGTCGACTGGCTGACCCCGGTCAGCGCCTGAGCGACGAGCCAGCCGCCGAACTGGGTGCCGCCGTAGCCCGGATCCGACATCGCGATCCGGACCCCCTCGAGCAGGAACCCCGTCAGCGCGATGATCAGCAGCGTTCCGACGAACACCCAGTCGCCGATCTCGTACACGCGCCGGTCGTACTGCAGGTCGCCGGGCGCGCGATCCGGCCTCGAATAGTTCAGCTTCGCCGGCCGGACGATTGCGCGGCGGATCATCATCACCAGCAGGCCGATGATCAGCAGCGTCCCGAAGACGTTCAGAACTTCCTTGTAGATCAGATAGAAGTTGCCGTGGAAGTAGCTGACCCCGAACACCGGCGATAGGAAGTCGGTGTCGAAGCCGAGGATCACCGTGCCGGCGAACAGCACCAGGAAGCCGTAGAAGATCAGGGCATGCGCCGACCCGGCGGTGTGGTCGCGCCGTTCGATCGTCCGCTGCGAGAACACAAGGCGGCTGCCGGCCGCCAGGCGGCTGGGGAACTCGCGCCAGCCGACCGGCGGCCATGGGCCTCCCTTGCCGCGGCGGTAGCGCCCGATCGGCCGCCACGCGCCGTAGAGGAACACGAGGACCGAGGTCACCGCGAGCACGTACCAGAGGACCTTCAGCCCGGTCGTGAAGTCCCAGAAGACCGGGCGCGTCTTGGTCGCGGCGAACAGCAGCGCCACGGCGCTAGTCCAGAGCTTGTTCGAGCTCGTCGGCGACCTCGAACAGGTCGGCGACGGCTCCGTAATCCGCTACTGAGAAGATCGGCGCCTCGGGATCGGTGTTGACGGCGATGATCGTCTCTGCCGTGCGCATCCCGGCGAGGTGCTGGACGGCACCGGAAATGCCCAGCGCGAGATAGACGCGCGGCTTGACCGTCTTGCCCGACTGGCCGACCTGACGCGCGCTCGGCATCCAGCCCGCATCGACGAGCGGCCGCGAGACGCTCAGCGTCGCGCCGAACCGTTCCGCGAGCGCCTCGAAGCGCGGGATGTCGTCCTTGTCGTCGACACCACGGCCGATCGAGAACAAGAACGGCGCCTTGGTGATGTCGACGCCGGTGTCCTGGACCTCCTCGAAGCCGACGTGCTCGGCCACCGCGACACCGTCGAGCGCCATCTCGACGACGCGCGTCGGGACCGTCGCGGAGCCGGCGGCGGCCGGCTCGAACGTGCCGGCGCGCACCATCACCAACGTGCACTCCTTGCCGGGGAACTCGAGCTCTGACACCAGCTTGTCGCCATAGGCGCCGCGCCCCACCACGGGGCCGTCCGCCCACGACAGCGAGGTCACGTCGCTCGCAAACCCCAGTCCACCCCGCGCCGCGACCGCCGGCCCGAACCCGAGCGAGTCGATCGTGTGGCCGAGCACGACCAGGCTGGGGTGCTCGGCCGCGATCAACTCCTCCAGCGCCCGCGCCGCCACGTGCGCCTCGAAGTGCTCGCCGGGCGTCCGCACGAGCAGCAGCTCGTCGACCCCTTCGATGGACAGTGGCTGCGCGAACCGCTCAGGCTCGTGGTCGATCACCGCGACCGCGAGCCGGCCGCCGGCGGCGTCCTTGACTGACAGCCCGGCGCTGATCAGCTCGAGCGATACGTCACGCAGCTCGCCGCGCCGCGTCTCGGCGACAACCAGTACGCCGCTCATCCGGCTCCGCTCATGCTGTCGCGCACGATCTCGACGATCCGGGCGGCTACCTCGGCCGGCGAGCCGGCAATCATCTCGGCGCCCTCGCCCCGCTCGGGGTGCTTGAGCTCGCGCCGCCGCGAGCCGGTCGCTGCGGCGATCGCGCCCGAGTCGATCCCGAGCTCGTCCGGCGTGGTCACGTCGAGCGGCTTCTCGCGCGCCTGCTTGATCGCCCGCAGATTCGCGTAGCGAGGCTCGTTGATCCCGGTCTGGATCGTCAGCAGCGCCGGCGTGTGCACGCGCAGGACCTCGACGAGCCCGCCCTCGAGCTCGCGCTTGACGGTCGCGGTCGAGCTGGCGGGGTCGTAATCGAGCTGCTTGATCACCGCCACGTGCGGCATCTCGAGGTAGCCCGCGAGCGCCACACCGGTGGCGCCGTTGACCGCATCCGAGGACTGCACCCCGCACAACACGAGGTCGGCGCCCTCGCGTCCGACGGCGCCCGAGAGCACGCGCGCCACCGCGAGCGGATCGGCCCCCTGAAGCGAGTCATCCCAGATCCGCACGGCGCGATCCGCGCCCCGCGCGAGGCAGCCGAGGAGCGCCTCCTCGGCCTCGTCGTCGCCAACCGTGACGACGACCACTTCTCCGTCGTCGTCGCTCGACTCGCGCAGCGCCAGCGCCGCCTCGAGCGAGAACGCGTCCCACTCGTTGAGGTCGCGCTCGACGAAGTCGGGGTCGACGTCCGAGCCGTCGTCCAGCAGCTCGAACTCGTCGTCGAGCGCGGCCACCTGTTTGACGGGGACGACGATCTTCACGCCGCCACCGCGTGGGTCGCGCTACCCGACATCGACCGTGTTGAGCAGCTGTGCCCGAAAGTCGTCGTTGGTCGAGTCGCCCCACAGACGACGCTCGCGGATGAACGGAAGCGGCATCTCCGGGTGCGGCGAGTCGATTTCGCGGGCTAGGCGGTGGCCGTCGAAGATCGAGTCGACGATCATCCGCGGCGCGGCGGCGTCGCCGATCACATACACCGCCTCGACGCCCTCTCGCGCCAGCCGGTCCGGATCGGCCTTGAGCTCACGGTAGATCGCGTCGTCGGAGATCCGGGCCGTGCACAACACCACGGTGTCGACCTCGAACTGCTGCTTGTGGGCGGGGTTCCAGACGTCGTAGGCATGGCACACGCCCGGCTCGATCTTCTCGAGCATCGTGTACGTGTGGATGTCCACACCGAGGCGATCGAGATCACGATGCAGCATCGGCGCCTCGAGCGTGTAGTCCATGTAGTTCGCGATCTCAGCCGCCTGCGTGACGAACGTGACGTCGTGGCCCTCGCCGGCCAGCTTCTGCGCCACCGACACGCCCATGAAGTACGCCTCATTCTCGAGGATCAGCACGCGCTGACCGACGCGTTTGGTCTCGCCCACTACCTGCTCGGGGGTGAGCTGCCAGTCAAGCGACGCGTCGGCGCCCTCGATCGGCTGATGCGTCGCCGCGTTTAGCCCGTCGGTCGCGAAATGACAGCCGG
This sequence comes from Solirubrobacteraceae bacterium, assembly GCA_035603155.1. Lineage (GTDB taxonomy): Bacteria > Actinomycetota > Thermoleophilia > Solirubrobacterales > Solirubrobacteraceae > Palsa-465. Next base: position 389 of record DATNKY010000717.1, on the reverse strand, counting down.
TCGCGACGATCACGATCTCCGCGCCGTATTCCAGCACCTGCTGGGTGCTCAGTCGCGAGCCCTCGTGCACCTCGACGTTCGACAGCTTGTCGAGCTGGATCTGACGGTAGTTGACGATCCGCTTCCACTCTCCCAGCCCACGGGCGCTGCCGCGGAACAGATTCTCCTTGCCGTCGGAATGCCCCATCTGCGAGATCCAGTTGACGGAGCCGCCGATCTCCTTGTTCGCCTCGATCAGATGCACGGCCGACATCTCGCGCTTGCCGAGCACCATCGCGCACTCCATCCCGGCCGGCCCGGCGCCGATCACGAGCACGCTCTTCTCACGATTGGCTGCGGGATGGAAGTTCTCGGGGTGCCAGCCGCGGCGGTACTCCTCGCCGGCGGTC
>DATNKY010000553.1:0-2196 GCA_035603155.1 Solirubrobacteraceae bacterium | reverse complement strand
ATGGGCCCGGCGCCAGGCGGCGCCGGGCCTTCCGTCCACCGTAAGGATGACTGAGGACGGCGGTTCCGGTCACAGCTAAACGCTCGGGATCATGACTAAGGACTCAACGGTCACCAGATTCCGGCGTTGCCGGCTCACCACGTCGGGCGGCACGATAATCGCGTGGCCGAACCGCCGCGCTTGTACACGATCCGGATAAAGGGTCACCTTGGGGCTACCGCGCTGTCGGCCTTTCCCTCGATGGTGTCCGAGCTGAAGGGCAGCGAGACGGTGCTCACAGGTTTGCTTCAGGACCGATCAGCTGTCTTCGGCGCTGTCGCCCAGATCGAGGCGCTCGGCCTCGAGCTGCTCGAACTCCGACAAATCCGGCCAAGACCGAATCCATTCCAATCAGGCGATGGCCGGTCTCTGCGGGGGGCGTGAGGCCGAGCCCGTAGGTATCGAGCGTCCGCCGAGTCTCCCAGCCCGAAGCCCGATCGCTGACGATCAGGCCTTCCGCTTCGACCCGGCGGAGGGGGTAGCAGTCCGTCCACGTCGACGGTGGGCTTCAGCAGCCTGGCGGGTCGGTGAGGCATGCTTAGGCCGATGAGCGCAGCGTCGCCACCGGTGTTTTTGTCAAGCAGGCGGTTGCTCGGCCGGGAGCGGGAACGCGAGCTGCTCGACCGGCTGCTGGAGGGCGTGCGCGAGGGCCGCGGCGGCGTGTTGGTGATGCACGGCGAAGCGGGCGTCGGCAAGACCGCCCTGCTCGATTATGCCGCCGAGGCCGGTTCCCAGTTTCGGATCGCCCGCACGGCCGGGGTCGAGGCGGAAATGGAATTCCCGTCCGCGGTGATTCAGCAGCTGTGCGCGCCGTTCTACATGCATTTAGAGCGCCTTCCGGAGCCCCAGCGCGACGCGCTCGGCATCGCGTTGGGGCTCGTTAGCGGACCCGCGCCGAACGAGTTCCTGGTCGGCCTGGCGGCCCTCGGCCTGCTCGCCGAGGCCGCTGAGGAGCAGCCACTCCTATGTGTGGTTGACGACGCGCAGTGGCTCGATAGCGCGTCCGCCCGGACCCTGGCCTTTGTGGCACGCCGTCTGCTCGCGGAGAAGATCGCGCTCGTGTTTGCGACACGGGAGCGCGGCGACGCGCTCGTCGGCCTGGCGGAGCTCCACATTGAGCCCCTGGGTCGTGGTGATGCGCGAGCGCTGTTGGAGTCGGCCTTGCCGGCTCCGCTGGATGAACGAGTGCTGGAGAGGATCGTTGCTGAAACGCGCGGCAACCCACTGGCCCTGTTAGAGCTGCCGCGCGGGTTGAGCCCGACGCAGCTCGCTGGCGGTTTTTCTTTACCCCCGGCTGTGCCCCTGTCAGCCCGGATCGAGGAGAGTTTCACGCGGCGGTGGGCGAGGCTTGCCGAGGATGCGCGCCGCTTGCTGCTGCTGGCAGCAGCTGACCCCGTCGGCGATCAGGCGGTGGTGTGGCGTGCGGCGGAGAGGCTGAGCATTGAGAAGTCGGCGGCGCACACGGTTGAATCGCAAGAGTTGTTGACGCTGTCGCCCAGAGTGCTGTTTCGCCATCCGCTGGTTCGCTCGGCCGTCTACGGGGCGGCAGGACCAAGTGAGCGACGCGAGGTCCACCGCGCGCTCGCGGACGCAACCGACCCAGAGATCGACCCCGACCGGCGCGCCTGGCACCGGGCGCAAGCGGCGTCCGTACCCGATGAGGACGTTGCCGCGGGACTGGAGCATTCGGCAGCCCGCGCCCAGGCGCGTGGTGGATTCGCAGCCGCCGCTGCGTTCCTCGAGCGCGGAGTCGCGCTCACCCCCGAACCCGGGCGACGGGCCGAGCGCGCGCTCGGTGCCGCGCAAGCGCACCTGCAGGCCGGCGCATTCGACGCGGCTTCGCGGCTTCTGGCCAGCATAGAGGCGGGACTTCTGGACGAGCTGGGGCGTGCTCAGGTTGAGCGGCTGCGTGGTCAGATCGAGTTCGCCTCGAGCGCCGGCAGCGACGCTGCGGCCTTGCTCCTGAAGGCGGCAAGGCGGATCGAGCCGCTGGACATCACGCTCGCGCGCGAGACGTATCTGGACGCCTGGGTCGCTGCTTTCTTCGCCGGCGGCTTCGCGCGAGTCGGGACGCTCCAGGAGATCTCCCGTGCCGCTCGCTCAGCCCCGCAACCCACCTCCGCTCCGCGCCCGGCCGACCTGCTGCTCGACGCCCTC
>DATNKY010000458.1:0-5219 GCA_035603155.1 Solirubrobacteraceae bacterium | reverse complement strand
TCATCGGCGCCCGCCGCGAGCAGCTCTGCTGCAAGTGCCCGGGCAGCGGCCCGTTTGCCGGCGCCGCCGGGACCGTGGAACAGGTAGGCATGGGACGGCCGATCCTCAGTCAGGGCGGGAGCGAGCACGGCGCGGGCGTGTGGATGGCGTTCGAGTTCAGCGAGCATGCGCTGCGATCGTAGCCCGCTGTAACGTCGAGCCCCGATTTTCATGGCGCGCGGCAAGCTGATCACGATCGAGGGCCTCGATGGCGCGGGCAAGACCACGCTCGCCGTCGGGCTCGCGGATGCACTCCGGCGACAGGGTGTCGAAGCTCAGGTGCTGCGAGAGCCGGGCGGGGTCCGGGTCGCGGAGCTGATCCGCGACCTCGTCAAGGCTCCGGACCTCGCCGTCGGAGCACGATCCGAGGCGCTGCTGTACGCGGCGGCGCGAGCGCAGCTTGTGGACGAGGCGCTGCAGCCGCTGCTCGCTCGTGGGGTCTACGTGCTGCTGGACCGGTTCGTCGATTCCTCGCTCGCATACCAGGGCGCCGGGCGGGGGCTCGGGCTGGCGGCCGTCCGCGAGATCAACGACTTCGCAACCGGCGGGCTGACCCCGGACCTCACGCTGCTGCTGATCGTCGATCCGGCGCTCGGGCGAGAGCGCTCCGTGGGACGCGGGACGCCACCTGACCGGCTCGAGCTCGAACCCGATGCGTTCTTTTCCCGGATCGCCGACGCCTACCGTGAACTGGCCGATGCGCAGCCTGAACGGATCAAGACGATCGACGCATCGCAGCCGCCGGAGTCGGTGCTCGCGGCCGCGCTGGCGGCGGTCGGCGAGCTAGTCTGAGTAGCCGCCGGGCCGGGCCTGGATGAACGCCCAGGCGTCGGCGATCATCCGCTCGAGCTCGGGCTTGCGCGGGACCCAACCGAGCTCGGAACGGATCCGATCGCTGCTCGCGACGAGCATTGGCGGGTCACCGGCGCGCCTTGGTGCCTCGCGAGTCGCAATCGCGGCCCCCGTCACATCCCGCGCGGCCTCGATCACCTCGCGGACCGAGAACCCGCTGCCATTGCCCAGGTTGAAGATCCGATGCTCGCCGAACCGCGCGCCGTCGAGCGCGAGCAGGTGAGCCGCCGCCAGATCCTCGATATGGATGTAGTCACGAATGGCGGTTCCGTCGGGAGTGTCGTAGTCGGTCCCGTAGACGTCGACCCGTTCGACCCGCCCGCTCGCGGCGCCCAGAACATTCGGTATGAGGTGCGTCTCGGGGTGGTGGTCCTCACCGACGTCGCCGCTCGCCCCGGCGACGTTGAAGTACCTGAGGCTCACAGCGCCGATTCCGTGGGCGCGGCAGAAGTCGCCGATCATCCCGTCGACGGCGAGCTTCGAGGCACCGTACGGGTTCGTCGGGCGGGTCGGCGCGTCCTCGGAGATCGGGACCCTCTCCGGTTGCCCGTAGACGGCGGCGGTAGAGGAGAACACGAGCGTGGACGCGTGCGCCGCGACCATCGCCTCGAGCAGGTTCAGCGTGCCGCCGACGTTGGTCCGGTAGTAGAGCCCCGGATCGGTGACCGACTCGCCGACGAGCGACAGAGCAGCGAAGTGCAACACCCCCTCGAAGCCCTCGTCGAGCGCGCGGGCGGTGGCCTCACGGTCGCGGAGGTCAGCGACGATCAGTCGGACGTCGGGTGGAACGGCCTCGCGATGGCCCCGTTCGAGGTTGTCGAGCACGACGAGCTCATGGCCGGCAACGAGCAGCTGACGCCCGACGATCGAGCCGATATAGCCGGCGCCGCCGGTTACGAGCAGCTTCATCTCAGGATCATCGACGACATCGTTCGTAGCTGAGCACGTATAACACGTGCGCGCGCCCTGCGGTCGCGAGCCAGGCGGCGAAAGTCGCTGAACGGAGCCGCGGCTCGATAAAATAAAGGGAGTCCGTTAGCCGCTTCGCGAGGCGCTCCAGACCCTTTTTCCGTCCGGCCCCTGCGGGAGTATTTGCTGTTCACCCCTCGGCCGGTCAGAGAGTCGGGGCGGGGCGTCCGAAGAGCGGAAAACGAGAGGAGCAGGCAGGATGACGCAAGCACCGCAATCCCACATCGGCCCCAGCGAGAGGGCAGGCGAGGGTCTCTCGATCCGTCGCTACTTCACGTCGTCGGAACAGCATCCGTTCGACGCCGTCGAGTGGGAGGTGCGCGACGCGAAGATCGGACATGGAGACAAGGTCTCGTTCGAGCAGCGCGGCGTCGAGTTCCCGAAGTCGTGGTCGCAGAACGCGACCAACATCGTCGCCCAGAAGTACTTCCGCGGCCAGCTGGATGACTCGGGCGCCGCCCAATCAGGCGAGGCCGGAAGCCGAGCGGGCGGCAAGCCCGAGAGGCCCAGTTCCCGCGAGCACTCGGTCAAGCAGATGATCGGCCGCGTCGCCGGCACGATCTCGAGCTGGGGACGCGAGCGCGGCTATTTCGCCACCGATGCGGACGCGGACACGTTCGAGGCCGAGCTGACGCACATCCTTCTGCACCAGATGGCGGCGTTCAACTCGCCGGTCTGGTTCAACGTCGGGTTCGAGGAGAGCCCGCAGTGCTCGGCATGCTTCATCCTCAGCGTCGACGACGAGATGGAGTCGATCCTTGCGTGGAACACCAAGGAGGGCAAGATCTTCCGTGGCGGCTCCGGGTCGGGCATCAACCTGTCGAAGATCCGCGGCTCGATGGAGCCGCTGTCGAAGGGCGGAACGGCCTCCGGTCCGGTCAGCTTCATGCGCGGCGCGGATGCCTGGGCGGGGACAATCAAGTCGGGCGGCAAGACCCGGCGCGCGGCGAAGATGGTCGTCCTCGACGTCGACCATCCCGACATCCTCGACTTCATCTGGTGCAAGGCCAAGGAGGAGGACAAGGCCGCGGCGCTCCGAGACGCCGGCTTTGACATGTCGATCGACGGCGAGGGCTTCTTCTCGATCCAGTACCAGAACGCGAACAACTCGGTCCGGGTCAGTGATGAGTTCATGCGGGCTGTCGAGAACGACGAGGAGTGGCATCTGACCGCACGCGTGACGGGTGAGCCGATCGGCGACCCGATCCCGGCTCGCGAGCTGATGCGGCAGATCGCGGAGGCGGCGTGGCGCTGCGCCGACCCAGGGGTTCAGTACGACACGACGATCAACGAGTGGCATACGAGCCCGGTCTCGGGTCGGATCAACGCGTCAAATCCCTGCAGTGAATACATGCACGTCGACGACTCGGCGTGCAATCTCGCGTCGCTGAACCTGATGAAGTTCAGGCGCGCTGATGGGACGTTCGACGTCGAGTCGTTCGAGCACGCAGTCGACATCATGTTCCTCGCGCAGGAGATAGTCGTATCGCCGTCTAGCTACCCGACGGAGGAGATCGGTGAGAACGCGCGGGCGTTCAGGCAGCTCGGTCTCGGTTACGCGAACCTCGGCGCCTACCTGATGTCCAACGGGGTGCCGTACGACTCCGATGCCGGGCGCGGCACGGCGGCGGCGATCACGGCGCTGATGACCGGCCGCGGATATTTCCGCTCGGCGCGGGTCGCAGCCGCGATGGGCCCGTATGACCGCTACGCCGAGAACCGCGACGCCCACAACGCCGTCATGCGCATGCACCGCGATGCCGCGTACGCGATCGCGGACGACACGTGCAACGACCCGCTGCTGCTCGAAGCCTCACGCGCGATCTGGGACGAGGCGGTGGCGGTCGGCGAGGAACACGGCTACCGCAACGCACAGGCGACCGTGCTGGCGCCGACGGGGACGATCTCGTTCCTGATGGACTGCGACACGACCGGAGTCGAACCCGACTTCTCGCTGGTCAAGTTCAAGGAGCTCGTCGGCGGCGGTCAGATGACGATCGTCAACCGGACGGTGCCGCTGGCGCTGCAGACGCTCGGCTACAACGACGAGCAGGTCGAGCAGATCGTCGCGTTCGTCAACGAGCACGGGACGATCATCGGCGCTCCCGAGCTGACCGACGCGGACCTCGAGGTGTTCGACGTCGCGGTCGGCGAGCGGGCGATCTCGCATCTGGGCCACATCAAGATGATGGGCTCCGTGCAGCCGTTCATCAGCGGCGCGATCAGCAAGACCGTGAACCTGCCCGAGACCGCGACCGTCGATGACATCGCCGACGCGTACACGCAGGCGTGGCAGATGGGCGTCAAGGCGCTGGCCATCTACCGTGACGGCTCCAAGACCGCACAGGCGCTGCGGACCGACGCGCAGAAGGACGCGCCGGCGCCCATGGATCCACAAGTGGAGATCGATAAGGCGGTCGCCGCTGCACTCGCCCAGGCGCCGCCGAAGCGGCGGCGGATGCCCCGAGAGCGCCAGTCGCTGACTCACAAGTTCTCGATCGGTGGCCACGAGGGCTACATCACGGCGGGCATGTACGAGGACGGCTCGATCGGCGAGATCTTCCTGACCGACATCGGCAAGGAAGGCTCGACGCTGCGCGGGATGATGAACTCGTTTGCGACCGCGATCTCGATCGCGCTCCAGTACGGGGTGCCGCTCGAGACGCTCGTGCGCAAGTTCAGCTACATGCGCTTCGAGCCCGAGGGGATGACGTCCAACCCGGAGATCCCGTTCTCGAAGTCGATGCCGGACTACATCATGCGCTGGCTGGCATCGCGCTTCCTTGACGTCGACCTCCAGGAGGAGCTCGGGATCCTGACCAAGGAAGTCCGCGCGCGTCAGGCGGCACAAGACGCGGCCAGCTCGCACCTGGGCGACACGTCACAGCCGGCCGCCGCCCCCCCCAAGATCGCTGACCAGAAACCGGCCATGCCGCGCCCGGCGACGTCGGCGCTGACCGACGATCCTCCCGTCGTGCCGGCAGTCCGTCGCGGCCTCGATCTCGGTCCGGCCTGCCAGCAGTGCGGCGGGATGATGCAGCGGACCGGCAGTTGCTACACGTGCTCGAGCTGCGGCTTCAACACCGGCTGCGGTTGATCTCCTAGGTGAAACTCGGCTGATCGGAGAGGGCGCCGCGCGGCGCCCTCTCTGCTGTGATCCCGCCCGGACCAAGAGGCTCGGTGGTTCCGGGGAAAGTTGGCAGGTAGAGTTCTGGCTCCTCGGCGGCTCTGGCTACCGGGCCAGGTGAACGGAGGAGAGGCTGATGCTCTGCGGACGTCGTGTTGCAACCGGGGTGGCTCTGACGGTGGCGGTCGCTCTGCTCACATGCGGCGCGGCGGGCGCCGTGACCGTTGGCAAC
>DATNKY010000269.1:0-9570 GCA_035603155.1 Solirubrobacteraceae bacterium | reverse complement strand
GTCGGCCATACTTGATTCGGTACCGGCGGCGGGTGAGCGCAGGCGGTCAACGATGAAGGTCGACATCTGGACGCATATCCTTTCTTCGTCCTACGTCCGGCATCTGGAGGACCGCGGACAGCAGGGGCCTGGAGCGTTCCTCCTACAACAGCGGGCGCTGTACGACATCGACATGCGCCGTAGCGTGATCGAAGCGCATCCCGGCTATCGCCAGATCCTCGCGCCGGTTCCCGCGCCGCATATCGATCCCGGTCTCGCGGGCGCCCGGCTGGTCGAGCTTGTTCGGCGTAACAACGAGGAGGTGGCGGAACTCGTCGAGCGGTATCCGGATCTTTTCGCCGGCTGGATTGCCGCGACCCCGCTCGCGGACCCCGACGCGGCGACCGAGGAGGCCGTGCGCGGCGTCCGCGAGCTTGGGGCGCTCGGAGTGCAGCTGGAGGAGGACGCGATCAACCTGCCGCTGCACGAGGATCGCTACGAGCCGCTCTTTGCGGCCATGGAGCAGTTCGGGGCAGGAGTCTGGCTTCACCCCTTCCGCACCCCGGCGACGCCCGGTTCGCCGCCCGACGCCGCTCCGTTTCTGTTGTGGCAGGTGGTCGGGTGGACTTTCGACACCACGATCACCGCCTGCCGGCTGATGTTCGCAGGCGTCTATGACCGCCACCCCGACTTGAAGCTGATCGCGCATCACGGTGGAGGTCTGATCCCACATCTTGCCGGGCGATTCGATCTCATACCCCATGGCGGGAAGCTCGACCCGAGCGGCAGGCTCCAGGAGCAGCTGCAGCGCCTACAGAAGCCGCCGTCCGAGTACTTGAAGATGCTCTATGTCGATACCGCGATGTTCGGCAATGAGCATGCCGTTAGGTGCGTCGTTGAATTCTTCGGGCCCGACCGTGTCATGTTCGGCAGCGACGCGCCGTTTGACACCAAAGGTGGGTCCTACTTCATTCCAAGGACCGTTTCAGACGTCGAGGCAGCCGTCGCGGATCAGACCGAACGCGCGATGATCTTCCACGACAACGCGCAGCGGATCCTCGGGCTCAACTCCGGAAACGGCAAAACCACGAGCCAAACACCATAGCCGCGCCGCGCCGCCGGCCGAGGATCGCGGCTTCTGCGATGGAACGCCGCATGAGCATTCGACATCACGAGAGGCGTGTCGCCCCCGCTCGGCCCAGGGCCCGCGCGATTTACAAGCAGCTCTAGCTGCTGCTTCCCGTCGCACCGGGGGGCGAAGCGGCAGCGGGTCACTCGTAGCTGCGTGGGCGACTGGCCCGCAGTTTCGCTCGGACTTAGCTCCGCCCCGCGAGGGTGTTGATCGCTGGGCCGTGTCGGTGGCACTAGTGAGCGCTGAGCGCTGCGCGCCAGACCGAGCGTCCGAACGTCCCGAGACTGACAAAGCGGGCTGTCCCGTCTCCAGGGTCAATGCGAAGGTCGGCGCAGTGCGGCATTCGGGGAAGTCCGTTGACGGCCAGTTGCCAAGTCTGGGCGTCGTCGCGGCTGACGTAGACGTTTGGGTTGGTGGCGACGAACAGAGTGTGTGGCACTGCCATACGATCGATCGTCATCGCGTAGAAGACGCCTTCGTTGGTCGGCAGCCCGGTCCCGGCGGCGACGTTATCGTTGGACCCGAGCGGGTCCCAGTCAAAGAAGTTCAGTTGCAGGACCCGGCCCAATCCGGCGCTCGGGTTGTTGTAGAGCGCGTAGGCGAGCTCGTCGCTGACGATCACGAATCGATCGACTTCCCCTGGCGTGCTGGCGTTGATCGTCGTGAACTGCTGAGTGGAGCCGCTTTTGGTTCCCATCGAGAAGATCTCGCCCTGGCTCAGCCCGATCCAGATGCTGTCGCCGTGCAGAGACCCCAAGGCGGTGACGCTTCCTTGCGCGAACGGCGGCAGGATCCCGATCTGATGCCAAAATGCGTTTGCGCCGCTGTCGTCGCTGAACAGTCCGTAGATCTCGGCACTACCGGCAGCGCACCCGACGGCGACCATCAGCTGATTGGCGGCGTCGCGAAACAGCGGTGCGTCCACGACCTCCATCGTCGGGCTACTCAAACCCTTGCTGTTGGGTCCATCGTCATCCCGCGGGATCACCGCCCCTTCGACAAACGTACTGCCGTTCCATCGCGACTCGTGGACGCCGATGTTGTCGTTGATGTACCAGATAACTCGTTGGCCGACTGGCAGGAAGCGGACGCGGATACCGTCGCCGCCGGCGAGCCGCTGCCACGGCATGTCGGCCTGGCCCAGCTGACAGAAGACATCGCCGTTGTCCTGCAACGACCCGGCCACGAGACCGACCGGACCGACGGCAAGCGTCCCGCCCGACTCGCGGCTGGGCTGGCTATCGACCAGGAGCGTGGCCAGGTGCTCGTTGTACTTGCTCACGTAAGTCTTGCCCAGATCAGGGGTCATGCCAACGCCGCCATCGGTCGCGATGTAGAGCGTGTTCTCGTCGGTGGCGTCGAATACCGTGGCGTGCCCGTCCTCGTGCATGTGCGCCTTCCACGCGTCATTGCGTGTCCAGTCCCCGTCGCCGGGGACCTGGTCGACCGCGATCCATGGCTGACGACCACCCGAAAAGTTGATGAACGTCCGCGCCCAGTTGATCACGACCGTGTCGGGGTTACCCGGCGCCACGTTGAGCAGCTTGATCCAGCCGCCGTACGTGCTATCGCCACAACCCGCCGGTAGATCGCGTCCACCCGGTGCGTCCGCGACCGTCATGTCACACACCTGCCAGCCCATGCCGTCCTGCGTGTGGTCGTGTCTAAGCACGGTGAGCAGTTTTCCCTGCGCATCGGAGCCCGCCGCGTACATCCGGTTCAGATCGCTGGCGCACGAGGCCAAAGAGATCCAGTGCAGGGTCGCTTCGCCCGGGACCGCCATCCTCTCAAACACGAGCTCCCCGGACGACCAGTCGCCGAAGTAAATCCCGTGCGGGTTCTTGTCATCCCCCCAGGCGCCGACCACGACCGATCCGTCGGGGCCGGCCGCGGCGCCGCTGTAAACGCCCGCCGGCAACGACGTCGCCTGCTTGAAATCGTAGGTCCCGCCGATGTCCGGAATCTGCGCCCAGAACACGCCACCGCCGCAGGCGATCACCAGCTTGCGGTTAGCGGCGATGACGGCGATTCGCAGCACGTTGCCAGCATCAAGTGCGTTACCTGAGCTGTCGGCGATCGCTACCTGGTGCCAGGCCAGGAAGCCGAACACCGCGGAGGAGGGATCGGACTCGTAAAGCGCGCCGCCGCTGCCGCAGCCGGCGTAGAAGTGGTTGGGGTCATCCAGGCCTCGGGCCAGGCAGAAGACATCCGGGTTATCCCAATCGTCGCTGTGGGAGATCGCCTGCCCCTGAGGCGTCACGGTCCACACCCCGCCAAAGTTCAACCCCGCCAACAGCGCTCCGCTCGGAAGCGAGATCAAGTCGTGCATGCGGCCGGCGTTCCAACCGTCCTGCTGGACGTTGACCTGAATCCCGAGTGGGTTTGCGAGTCCCCAGGTGATACTGCCGTCGACCCCGGTTCCGCCGCGCTGCGCTAGCACGTCGACATCGAACTGGAGACTGCCGCCCAGTTCGGGATGCGTGCCGTCAGCCGGCACCGTCCAGGCCACCACCAGCGGCGTGTGCCGAGGTCCCGCCGCAGCGCCCGCGGCAACGCTGATCGTGATATCGGCCTCCTCCGTTCGGTCGGTGTCAGGGCCCTGACCACCGGCGACCGTTCGGGTCGGACCGATGCTCACCAACACACCGTCGGGCAGGACCGCGGCGCGCGGCGCGATATCGCTAAGCCCGCCCGAATCCGCCGCCGTGATCGTCCCGAGGGTCGGCTTCGCGGGATCGAGCACTAAAAACTCAGGCAGGTTTGTCGTCACCACCACCGAGCGAGGCTGGAACACCTCCAGCGTCACTTCCACCCCCGCGCTACCGCCCGCATCACCAGACACAAAGGCAAAGCCAACGCCGTCGAAACGACCGAACGGCGTCCCTGCCTGACAAACCACAGAGACCGAGACCGGTTGCGCCCCGCCGCTGGGTACCTTGGCGGAGACCTGCGGCGAGGAGAACGGAAGCCCATCACCGCTGACGCGACCGAAGGAGCCGCTCACATCGTGGTCGAGCGTGGACTCAAGCTCAAACGCCAGGTCCGCCGTCTGGCCGGGAACAAAGCCCTGGTCGAAGCCCGGCGAAGGGACTGTGACGATCCTGATACGCCCGACCGTGTTCACCGTCGCGTCGATCGGGACCTCCATCACCGGGGCCCCGCCTCCCTCGGGAACAAGCACGGCAACAGCACTAAAGCTGGCTTGCGTGGGGCGCACGGGAGTGCCGAAGCCGACGGTCACTCCTAGCGCCTGCGCGCCGGCGAGGCTGATCGGCCCACTGCCGTCTACCGTCGCCAAGGTCTCCCAGACTCGCGTCGGCCGCGGCGCGTCCGGATCACGGACCAGGTGCACAGTCTCAAGCCCTTCGACCGTAAACGCGCCCGCGTCGGCACCCTCGATCTGAGCCACCACACTCGGAGGCGCCGGACGAGCCAGAATCCCCCCGCCCTCGCCTGTTACAAACGTCTGCGGGTCGACCTGCTCAAAATGGATCGACCCCGAGAGCCCAAGCGGCGGACCCGACCCCAGCGGCTCATCGACACCCTCACCCGAAGCCATCAGAACTCAACTCAAGAGTTTCCCACCCGATCACAAGAGGTTCCCACCCGATCAACCCGATTCGGGAACGCTTCTCACAGCCAACTCACGACTCCAGCGCGAACACGCGTGGTTGAACGATATTTGCGCACCCGCCCCACATGTGACGTCAACAAATCCGGCATCGCGGCCCAGCGCGCTGCTGTGATCTACGGTGCTTTCGCCCGATCAGCTGACTTACTTCGCGACCGCGACACACGCCGAGCACGCGCACGCTCATGCGCCCACAGACCGCCGGCCGCCAACGCACACACGACGACAATCGCCGCCTCAACTGCCCCCGAGCCACCATCGGGATCCACGCCAAAAAGGCCCTCAATCCAATCCGGCCAAACAACAGTCAGAACAGCAACTACTGCCAGTACCACCGCAGCCGCCGCCTCGACACGCATGCTGCGCATAGAGCATCTCAAGAAAACAACGCAGGACGATTTATGCTCGCCGACATGGCAACTCCATCTGACCGGGTCCGTGGCACAAGTCGCCCACTCGCGATCTCCGGACCGATTCCTGAGAGCGCTTGGCGCTCGCTGATCGACGTTGGTAGGTAAATCTCCGACCTACCGTACGCTCATCGGGTCACAGCGACGGCTTTCAGAGCATCTGCGTCGATTGTTCGCGGGAACCGCCCCAGAACCTCCACGAGAGCGTAGCCTCGCGTCGTACTGGAACAGCCGGCTCCCGGCCGGTTCGCTTGTTCACCCTGGCCCTATCGTCGTCGGCCACGTCGGCGTTCAGCTGCAGGCCGTCTCGTGCGGGTCGAGCGTCGTCTGCACGGCTGTCGGCAGCTGGGTGGCTCGGGTCGGGGGCGGGGTCGCCGAGCAGTCCGCTCTGGCCACTGCACAGCTGACGGGCGTCCGGTGCGATGCGCGCGCGCCGGTCAAGATCAGTGTCACTGGCGACGCGATCTCGTCGGTCACTTGGTCGCTCGACGGCCGGAAAATCAAGGGCCGTAGGCTGCGCCCCGGAACGCGGTACGCCGCCTCAGTCCGGATCTCGTTGGGAAGACACAAAGTCAAAGCCAAGGTCAAGTTCAAAGCGTCAAGCGAGACCCACGCATGCACCTTTCTATCGAATCGTGGTCGGCTGCTCGCCCGGCCGTTAGGCCCGACCCAACCGGCATCGCGACACAACCCGCTTCCGGGTTCGGATAAACCCGACACCTAGTGCCAGCCCTCACTCCAGAGAGATACGGTTGCTGCTGCTAGCCGGTCCCGGACCTCCGTAGCAAGCAGCACGCAGACCAACTGAAGTCGCGTCCGCTGCGGTTCTCCGTGGCGCGGGGTTGCGCTATCGCGTGATCCGCGTGGCGGTGCTCGAGCGCCAGGAGACGATCGAGGACGGTTCTGGCGAGCGGCCTAGCCAAGTCAACGATGCGGAGCGTCTGCATATGCACTGTTGGGCGTGTGGAGGGTCGACGAAGCCGGAAGGGCCCTCGTTCTCGCACGTGCGCACGTCCTCGCTACCCCCAAGGCGAACAAGACGCGTCGCTTCCGCAAACACGAATCACCAGGCGCGTCGCACCCCGATCCGCGACGATCGATCACTCCTGCTCCGGCTCAGCCGGCGGACGAAGCGGCAGCGAGGGGCGGGGTTCTGCGGCGGCGACGCAGCGGGTGCGGATGCCCTGAGGCAAGACCCCTTCTCCTTTCCGCGCAAGGGAGGAGCTTGGCTGCCGCGGTGCTGGTGATCGTCCAGAGCTGAAAACAGGGATGGTGGGCTCAGATGAGCATCTCCGGCCGAATTTGCCCTGGCCGGCACTGGGATCGCGTCGGAGGAACCGATCGCACCGAGAATCCTGTCCTTCGACCAACGCCGGAAGCGACTGATGAACGACTCCTCGAGCCACGCTTCCCAACGGCACCGACCGCTCAGGACTTCCTGAGCTTCTCCCCTTCGTGCGGTTGCGCAGTGCTGGCGAGCGCGTAGGCAAGGCGCGTGCGGCTGCGGACGTTGAGCTTGCGGAACACCTTCCGCAGGTGGTATGCGACGGTGCTCGAGCTAATGAATAGTTGCGTGGCGATCTCCTGGTTTGAGGCCCCCTCGGCTGCCAGCCGCGCAACCCGGTCCTCTTGGGGCGTCAGCTCATCGCCCGTCTCGACGATCCGCTGGCGTGCGCGCTCTCCTGTGGCAAGGAGCTCGACACGCGCACGCTCAGCAAACGCCTCGGCGCCCATCGAGCCGAACAGTTCGTACGCGGTCCTGAGCTGGTCGCGGGCATCGTGGCGGCGGCGCTGCCGGCGTAGCCACTCGCCGTAGAGCAGGTGTGCGCGCGCGAGGTCGGGAGCGGTATCGCATCGCTTGAGGTGATCGATCGCGGCTAGGTAGAGGTCCTCAGCGAGGCCGTCTTCAGCGAGGAGAGCGCGTGAGCGCGCGAGCAATCCGAGCGCCCACTGTGCACCGCTCGCGGAGGCTCGCTCTGATAGCCGAACGACCGCCGCGGTAGCTGCCTGTCGGTCGCCGCAGCGCGTCCCGGCCTCGACGATCTCGGGCAGTACTTTCGTTCCGTGGTAAAAGGGATCTTCCTCATAGACGGGAAGCGCGGAGCTGAGTGCCGCCGCGTAGTTGCCGAGACTGATCTCGAGCACCGTCACCACCGCGTCGACGTAGAGCACCCCTACTCCAACTCGTCGTTTCGCTTGGTCGCGCGCGACAGCCGCGGCCGCTGACCGGGCCTCTGCCTCGCGGCCGCGCCATGCGAGGACGAGCAGATCGGGCGGGCTAGCCTTACCCGTCATTCCCGGGTTACCCGTCGCCGCCGAGATTTCGCGTCCCTCCTCATGGATTGTGTCAGCTGAGCGGAAACGCCCGGCGCGAACCTCGACCTCACCAAGGAAGGTCAGCGCGAGCGGCAGCGAGCTCAGCGCCCCGTGATCGCGCGCCAGCGCTACCCATCGATTCGCCAACGCCAGACGAGCCTCGTCGTCGTGCACCTCGGATGCGGCAAAGCAGCCGAGCCCGAACCAACGTAGATCCTCACTCGAGCGAAGCGCGGCGATCGCGCGGCGAAAGTGCTCTGCAGCCTGGATGTGGCAGCCCTCCACACGCGCACTGAACCCATCGAGTAGAAGATCCGCGATCGTCGTCGGCGACTCCAGATCTAACAGGACCGCTCGAGCGGCGCGGACGACGTTGAGAACGGAAGCTCCACTCGCGAAGTGGCCAGCGAAGCTCGCTGCTTCGAGCGCCTCCAACAGTGTGTCCCGCGCGAGGCGCGAGTCGAGCGGTTCGAACTCCCGCGACGCCTCAAGCAGAAGCGATGAGCTGTCACCAAGCTGACCAGTTGCGAAGCGGATCTCTCCCTCCAATCGTCGCGCGTGTGCGACCAAGAGGCGGTTACCGAGCCGGGGTGTCGCTTTTTCCAGCAGCTCCCGCGCGACTGCGGGGTCGCCGGCCACGAGCTTTGCTTGAGCCGCTGCGAGCGCTCGCTCTGCGCCGCGACGGTCGTCGGGGGTGAGCTGCGCCGAACGTTCAAGGAACGCGGCGCCGCTTGCCCAGCCGCCACGCGCACGTGCGCGATCGGCTGATCGTTCGAGTTCGACCGCGACCTCCTCGTCCGGAGCGACGGCCGCCGCGGCGAGGTGCCAGGCCCGTCGATCCGCGTCGAGCTGGGGATCGCTCGCGGCGGCAAGGACCTGGTGAACCTGCCGCCTCGCCCTCGAGGATGCAGCGTGATAGACGGCGGAGCGAATCAGAGGGTGGCGAAACGCAACGCGCGGTTCGAACGAAACCTGCCCAGCGATGTCGGCTAGGTCCACCGCGTCGGGTCCGACACCAAGGCACTCGGCGGCTCGCCATAGCAGCGGCTGATCGCCCGACGGTTCGGCCGCAGCGAGCAACAGTAGCGTCTGGGTGTCCGCCGGCAGCGTCGTTATGTGGCGAAGGAAATGCCCCTCGAGCCGGCGACCGAGCGGCAGCGGCTCCTCCAGAGGCCAGGCGGCCAAGCCCTCCTCCTTCGCGATTTCGCTGCCTAGCTCGACCAGCGCCAATGGATTCCCGCGCGTTTCCACGATGATCCGATCGCTGATCCGCGGATTCAGCCTCCCGGCCGCGACCGACGCGAGCAGCTCGCGCGCGTCGTCATCGGACAGCCCCCCGAGTCGCAGCTCGGGAAGCCCCTCAAACGCGACCCGCCGCTCTGCCGGCTCGCGAACCGCGAAGACCATCCCGATGCGGTCGGCGAACAGACGCCGCGCAACGAACGCCAGCACGTCTGCCGAAGCCTGATCGAGCCACTGCCCATCGTCGACGACGCACAACAGCGGCCGCTCCCTAGCCGCGTCAGCGAGCAACGTCAACACGGCCAAGCCCACCAGAAAAATGTCAGCGGGAACGCTCTCGGCCAGCCCAAACGCTGAGCTGAGCGCCTCGCGCTGCGGGCCAGGTACCTGCTCGAGCCGGCCAAGGAAGGGAACCAACAGCTGATGGAGGGCCGCAAAACCGAGCTCCATTTCGGACTCGATCCCGATCGCTCGAGCCACCTGCAGACCCGCTGCCGACGCAACCGCGTACTCCAGCAAGGCGGTCTTGCCGATCCCCCCCTCGCCACGCACCACAAGCACGCCGCTCAACCCCTCGCGGACAGCGCCCAGGACGCGGTCCAGCGCTTCTGTCTCCGGGCCCCGGTCAACCAGCATCCTGCGCCATCGTAGCCCCGCGCACCGCTCCCGATTAGCCACTCGGTAAACCCGATCACCGCGGCAAACATTTGCCATGTCGACAAAAGCGCCCATCGGCGCCTCGCCTGCGGGTACGCGAGCGTTAGAGCCGGAGCCCCTCACGAGCCGAGACGGCCAATCACATGCGACAAGGTGTTCAACCGCCAGACTCGCATCAACACCGATGGAGGGCTAGGCGCACA
>DATNKY010000619.1:0-2887 GCA_035603155.1 Solirubrobacteraceae bacterium | reverse complement strand
GGCGTAATCGCCGCGTGGCTGCTGGCACGGCCGCGGAGCAGCGCCGGTGCGGGCACTGGCCCGGGCAGCGCCGCGGACCGCGATCCGATGTCGCGCGCGCTGGCCTCGTAGCCGAAAATCGTGACGCCGTCGCCGCAGCGGCCAGCCCGCTAGCCTGCGCGCGGTGCGGATCTTCTCGGGCATCCAGCCGACGGGGCGCAAGCACCTCGGCAACTACATTGGCGCGATCACGCAGTACGTCGCGGGCCAAGACCGGGGCGAGGCGATCTACTGCATCGTCGACCTGCACGCGACGACCGTGCCCTACGAGCCCGCGGCGCTGCGGACGGCCGTGTACGACACTGCGGCGACGCTGCTGGCGGCAGGTCTGGACCCCGACCGCTGCATCTTCTTCCGTCAGGGCGACGTCCGCGAGCACACCGAGCTGTGCTGGCTGCTGACCTCCGTGACCGCATTCGGCGAGCTCAACCGGATGACCCAGTTCAAGGAGAAGTCCGCCGCGCAGCGCGAGCTGGTCTCGGCGGGGCTGTTCGTCTACCCGGTCCTGCAGGCCGCCGACGTGCTCGCCTACCGCGCCCACGAGGTGCCCGTCGGCGAGGACCAGCGCCAGCACGTCGAGCTGATGCGGGACGTGGCCGAGCGCTTCAACGTCCGGTTCGGCGAGACCCTCGTCGCGCCGGAGGTACGGGTGCCCGCGGTCGGCGCGCGGATCATGGATCTCCAGTTCCCCGACCGCAAGATGTCGACCACCGGCGGCTCGGAGCAGGGGACGGTGCTGGTGCTCGACGAGCCCGCGACGATCGCCAAGAAGATCCGCTCGTCGGTCACGGACTCGGGCAGCGAGGTCGTCCGCAGCCCCGACAAACCCGGGATCTCGAACCTGATCGACATCCTCGCCGCGGTGCGATCCGTCGATCCGCAGACGATCGAGCAGGAGTTCGACGGGCAGGGCTACGGCGCGTTCAAGCAGGCCGTGGCCGACGAGGTGACGGCCTATCTCGCCCCGGTCCGCGAACGCTACGGCGAGCTGCGCGGGGACGAGCGCGCGCTCGAGGCCACTCTCATCGCCGGCGCCGACAAGGCGCGGGCGATCGCCGCGGACACGCTCGCCGACGTCCGCGACGCGATGGGGGTGGGAGAGGTCCGGCGGCGCAGCTAACGTCTGCCGGCGTGGCGCTCGTAGACCTCGAGCTGGACCTCGACGTATTCGCGGGTCCGTTTGATCTGTTGCTGACGTTGATCCTGCGCGAGGAGGTCGACCTCCTCGAGGTGGACCTGGCCGAGGTGGTGATCACCTACATCGACCATCTCGAGCGTCGCGGCGAGCTCGATCTCGAGGCGGCGACCGAGTTCCTGGTCCTGATCGCGGCCCTCCTGGAACTCAAATCGAGGCTCCTGCTTCCGGGCGAGGAGCTCGAGGAGATCGAGCTCGACCCGGGCGAGGCGGCCGAGGAGCTGCTCGCGCGGCTGCTCGCGGCTCACCGCTACCGCGCCGCGTCCGCGCACCTGCGCGAGCGCCTCGAATCGGAGGAGGGCTACCGTTTCCGGCGCGCGCCGCTACCGCCGATCCTGCGCAAGGCCTCGCTCGCGGACGCCGAGGCGGTGTACGAGCCGTCGGTGCTGGCGGCGGCGATCGGCGAGCTGCTCGAGTTTCCGCCGCCGGTCGACCTCCGTCACGTGACCGTCGCGAAGGTCACGGTCGCCGAGCGTCTCGCGCACCTGCGCAAACTGCTCGCGCGTGGAACCTTCACTTTTTCCGAGGCGGTCGCGCGGTCAGATCGGGTCACGATCGCGGTGACCCTGTACGCGCTGCTCGAGCTGCACAAGCAGGGCGAGGCGACCTGGAGCCAGGAGCGGCCGTTCGCCGAGATCACGATCGAACCGCTGCGGGCTCAGCGGCGGATGACCGCATGAGTGACAGCGACGACCTGGAGCGAACGCTCGAGGGGCTGCTGTTCCTGAGCTCGGATCCGGTCTCGGCGCCGGCCCTGGCCGACGCGAGCGGCGCCGAGCTGCACGAGGTCGTGACCGCGCTCGAGCGCCTGCGCGAGCACTACGAGTTCGAGCGCCGCGGCCTGGTCTTACGCGAGCTCGCCGGCGGCTACACGCTCAGCTCGCACCCCGATATCGAGCCCGCGGCGCGGCGCCTGTTCGCCAAGCCGCGCACGCCGCCGCTGACCCCGGCGCAGGCCGAGACACTCGCGATCGTCGCGTATCTGCAACCGGTCTCGCGGCCGGAGATCGCGCGGATCCGCGGCGTGAGCGCCGAATCGGCCGCCGCGACGCTGCTCGAGCGCGGGGTGATCGAGGAGTCGGGCCGTTCGCAGTTCGGCGCGGTCCTGTACCGCACGACGGACCTGTTCCTGCGGCTGTTCGGGCTGACCGAGATCGGCGAGCTGGCCGACGTCGAGCAGTTCGATCCCGCCCCGGAGGTCGAGGCGGAACTTCGCGAGCGCCTGCTGCGCGCCGGGGAGGCGCGTGCCGGGGGCGGCGGACCGCTACCCGCTCCCCGGCCCGAGCCCGAGGAAGTGCAGGACCGCCCGGCCGTCGCCGGCTAGCGCGTCGCTGTCCGCCGCGGCGATCTCGACCAGCGGTTCGATCTCGACCTCGCGATCGGCGATCCGCCACAGCGCGGCGGCCCTGCCGTCAACTAGCGCGAACCCGCGGAAGATGCCGCCGGTGACGACGCGCGCCTCGACCCCGGCCAGCAGATCGGCCCGCGAGCACCAGCCGAGCAGGACCGGCTCGTAGGCGCCCAGCAGACGCGGCGGCGGGAGTGGCGCGGTTCGCGAGCGGCGCCTGAGGTCGACCAGCCCATTGCGCGTCTGGGTCAGCTCGCTCGCGATCGCCTCCAACCCTGCGCGGGCGTCACCGAGGCGGATCCCGG
>DATNKY010000699.1:0-6457 GCA_035603155.1 Solirubrobacteraceae bacterium | reverse complement strand
TGACTGCATCGTCGCGCGGTTCTCCTCGCCGAACTTCTCGTCGTTGGAGAGCATCGAGAACAAGGCCCGGGCGACCCGCCAGTCACGCGCGGTGTCCGACTCGCCGGCGCCCATCAGCGTTGGGGTCACGAAATCCCCTTGCGGGGCGGCGACCTGCATCACGAACTCGCTGCGGAACAGCTCGCCGACGAGCGGCTCGAACACGACCGCCGCAGCGAAGAACGCCTCGGCCCAGTCCCGAACCGCCGTCATCCGCTCGACGTTCTCGCGCACGCCCTGCCAGGCCGGATCGCTGCGCCAGGCGTCCAGGTGCGCCTCGCCGTCGAATCCCTCGATCGAATCGGTCAGGTCGAGGTTGTAGAGGACCAGGTCCTGGCCGAAGCGCAGCTTGTGCGCCGAGGCTACCGACAGCGCGTTGTTGATCATGTTCGTGGGGGCGTCGCGTTGCGCGGTCAGATACACGTGCATTCCGATCCCGTGCTCGGCGTGGGCCCACGCGCCGACGTGGCGCTCCACGACCCCGACCCAGCCGCGGTTCCAGCCGGCAAACGCCCGAGCCGCCTTCGCGTTGGCCAGGTTCTGGCCGATCTGACGAACGACGTTGGCGTTGTTGCGGTAGATCGTCTGCTCCCACTCCTCGTTGGGATCGAGGAACTCGTGCCAATTGCCTGATTTCAGCGCCGTCCACTCCTGCGGGTAGCCCGAGGTCCCATCGGCGAACCCGTAGATCCAGCCCTGGAGCAGGTAACGGTCGGGATCGGGCTGGACGTCGACCGTCACGTCCTCGTACACCGTCGCGCGCCGCTTCGCCGGGATGAAGTAGTTGTAGCTCCGGCTCGTGGATGAGGGGAATTCCAGGGCGCCGGCTTCGGCGTCGGTGAACTCCGGCTTCGGAACGCTGCGTTCCGTGACCGGCGCGTCCGTGTCTGTTGCCATCGTTGCTTTCTCCTCTCCGCGATCAGGGCGCGGTGGTAGTGAACTTGTCGTAGAAGACCCGGGAGTCGGGTACGCCTTTGCGCTCCAGCAATCCGATGGCGGCGTCGACCATCGGCGGTGGTCCGCACAGATACGCGTCGACCTCGCTGAGCTCCGCTTCGCCGCGCTCGACCACGTCCGTGATCAGACCTCGCTCTCCCTCCCACTGCTCGTCCTCGCCGCAGTCCGACAGGGCGGGGACGAATCGGAAGTTGGGCAGGCGCTCG
The DNA here is from genome assembly GCA_035603155.1 of Solirubrobacteraceae bacterium. Taxonomy (GTDB): domain Bacteria; phylum Actinomycetota; class Thermoleophilia; order Solirubrobacterales; family Solirubrobacteraceae; genus Palsa-465. The sequence goes on along the minus strand of DATNKY010000699.1, from coordinate 5,255 downwards.
GCGAGCTCTTCGAGCTCCTGGAGGTGGAACAGATCCTGGGGCCCGCGGGCCCCGTAGTAATAGACCGCCGGCCGAGTGCTGCCCTGCTCGGCGAGCGAGCGAAGCAGGGCCAGGATCGGCGCCATACCCGCGCCGCCACCGATGAACAGCAGCGGCCGGTCGGATTTCGCGCGCAGCGTGAACACGCCGTACGGGCCGGTCACCTCGAGCTCGTGTCCCTCCTGGAGCTCGCCGCTTGACAGCAGGCTCGAGAACTTGCCCTCGGGGTAGATCTTGATCATCAACTCGAGCTCGCCTCCGGGGAGGTTCGCCATCGAGAAGGAGCGCGTCTCGTCGCTGTCGGGGATCCGGATATCGACGTACTGGCCGGGGTTGTAGTTCAGCTCAGACCCGCTCAGCACGAGCCGTTTGATGTCGTGGGTCAGCGCCTCGATCCGCTGCACCCGCATCATCCCGGTCGACATCGCGACGCCGCTGCGGAGCACCTCCTCGTCGTAGTTGATCAGCTCGACCTCGAGGTCGGACATCGCGTGGGCGCGACACAACAGCGTCCACCCTTCCTCCTTCTCGAAGTCGTTGAGCGCGAACGTCGAGTACTTGTCGAGATCGACCTCCCCGTCGAGCAGGAAGGACTTGCACGCCGAGCACTGGCCCTCCTTGCAGCCGTGCATCAGCATCAGCCCCTGCCGGAATGCTCCGCGCAGGACGGTTTCGTCCTCGTCGACCTCGAACTCGATGCCGACCGGCTCAAGCCGGACCTGGAAGGTCTGTCCCATATATCTGGGCCGCCGATCGGGGGACCAAAAGAGGCGACCGGCCCCTAGCGACCGATCGCCTCCATGGCACTCCGATCAGTTAGGCGGCCGCCTCGTCACGCGCCGGACGACCCGCGGGCCCGCCCTTCTTGTACTTCGTCACGTGGGCCTCGCGCTCCTCAGGTGACATCGCGTTGAGCACTATGTTGGGGCTCTGCAGCGTGTAACCCTTGAGGTTGTCCAGCGTCCACATCTTGCTCGGGTCGAGGTCGAGGTGTGGCTGCGGGACAAGCGTCTTGCCGTCGTCGCGGACGTACCCGAGATCCTGGACGCATTCGGCCAGGTCCCAGCCGTGGTACATGGTCTCCCACTCGCGCTTGCCGATGAGCTTGCCCATCGACGGCGTCGGGCGACCCTTGTACTCGGGCCGGAACGCGACCTTGTCGGTCCACGCGCAGGTCTCCGAGCAGTACGTCCGCACCTGGCCGTCGACCTCGTCGACGACCATGTCCTCGCGGATCAGGCACGGCACCATGCAGCTCCAGCAGCGGTGCGGATACTCGTAGTCGGCGTCCTCGTTGAAGATGATCGGCGCGTGGCCGTTCTTCTTTGCCAACTCCGAGTAGCGCTCCCACCACTTGCCGTACTTGTCATACCACCCCGGATATTTGTACTCGAACCACTCGAAGTCCTTGTCATCCATGCCGTCGATCCGCCAGTAGTTGACCGACCAGCCGGTGGCGAAGAACTGCGCGACCTCGTGGATGTAGCCCTTGTTCCAGATCCGGTTCCACGACTCCTCGATCAGATCGTGGGGGATCGACAGGCCGTACTTCTCCAGCGGCATCAGGTAGCTGCGGTAGTAGTCGTCGTAGATCCAGCGGCGCCACGCCTCGGCATAGCTCTCGCGATCCTTGCGCCGGTCCTTGGTGCCGTACTCGATGAACGTCCCGATCGCCGCATCGACCACCGCGTGGTTGTTCCACCACGCGTACCGGAGGTCGCGCTCGAGCAGCTCCCGGTTGCGCTCGTCCGCGAGCGCCATCAGGATGATCGAGTAGCCGTTGGAGATGTGACGTGATTCGTCGGACTGGACCGAGTGGAATACGGTCGGCAGCAGGTAGTCGCCGTTGGCCGCGGCCTCGCCGGGCATCGCCACGAACAGCACGTTGGTGAACGCCGTCTCGGCGACGATCGTCAGGTAGATGTTGGCGGCGGTGATCGCGTCACCGGTGATGAACCCCTCGCCGAACTGGCGGCCGATCGTGCCGGCGTAGCAGTTCTGGAACGCCTTCTCGGTGATATCGAACCCGGCCGGGTCGATGTAGTGGTTCATGTACAGCCGCTTGAGATTCATCTGGATCGTCGAGTGGCGAACCTCATCGATCATCTGAATCGCGAGCCCGTTGTGAATCTGCGGGTTCGGGACGGTGCCGATTGTCAGCGGCATCGCCCGGGCGGCCGAGATCTCGGGAAACGGGATGATCGACAGAAACAGCTTCTGCCACTCCATCCAGCGCTCCTGGACCTGGCGGAACATGTTGCCGCGGATCGCGCCGTCCATCGCTCCGAACACACGGTTGTCCTTCTCCTCTTCCATCGGGAAGTAGGAGCGCAAAACCTGCTTCAGCGGGTCCTTCTTCGGTGACTTCTCGAACGTGTAGTCGGTCGAGTACTTCTCGACCGGCGAGACGTATGTCGGCTCCCAGGAGAGCTCCTGGATCTTGTTATGAGCCTTGGTGATGCTCGCTCTGCTCACCCGTCACTCCTTGTTTGTTTCCTCTGACCACGCACAGCTGCGACCGCAACGCGGCCTCCGCAGCGCAGCCTAGGTTTGGCTCGTGTTTGGCACAAGAACGTCAGGTTTTTCGCATCTGCTTGCAAGTTCATGAGACCGGCTCGAGATGGCTCGCAGATCTCCGGCGCCGCATCCGCGCGTAGCTCTGTGACGCGACCGTGGTGGCGGCGCTCGCCACCTCGAGCACCTTGGTCGCCAGGCTGTCCCGGTCGGCGTCGAAGATGTGCGCCGAGGTCGACAGGCCAAGCGCCGCCGCAAACCTGCCGCGCTCGTCGAAGATCGGCGCCGCGATGCAGCAGAAGTTCGCGTCGAATTCCTCTCGGTCGACGGCGAAGCCCGCCTCGCGAGCCTGCTCGAGCTCGCCGGTCAGCTCCTCCGCCGACGTGATCGTGTGCTCGGTGAACTGGCGCAACCCGCGCGACGCATAGCGCGCGACGGCCGCCTCACCGAGCAGCGAGAGCACCACCTTGCCCATCGCCAGGGCGTGCGCGCTGTCTCGGATCTCGGAGCCGAGCCCCGGCATTCGGGGGACGCCCTGGCGCCCGCGGAAGGCGACGATCTCGATCTTCCCCGGCCGCACCACGCCCAGGTAGGAACGCTTCCGGGTCAGCAGGAACAGCTCGTCGACGGTCGCGGCGAGTCCTTCGTGCACCGGGTGCGCAGACTCGGCCTGCTCGGCGGCGGCGGTCAGCTGTTCGAGCCCGCGCGCCGGGCGGTAGAGCCCTTTGCTCTCGTGGACCGCGAAACCCTCCTCGCAGAGGCTGGTCAGCAGGTAGTACGCGGTCGAGACGCTCTTGCCGAGCGTTTTGGCGATCTCGTCCGCGCGGACTCCCTCAGGTCGCGCAGCAAGTAGCGCCAGGACCTGGAGAACAGCCCTGGCCGTACTGAGGCTGCGGCTGGATCCGGCTACGGGCGAATGCGCCAACGCGCCCGCGGAGTCGCGGGTCATCAAACCTCTCCCTGGTTTCAGCTAACTGGACCGTGGCCCGGTCCAATGTCTTTGACAGTAGACCCAATGCCGGGACAGCGGCGTTACATAGCCGTTACACGCGCGGGTCGGATGTGGTCGGGGCCCCTGGGTTGTCGGTCGTCCGCAGGACCCGAACCCGGGAGGCCGCCAGGCTCCGCCGCGGGTCCTGGAAGCGTAGGTTTGACAGCAGTCTCTGCCAGGCCGCAAGGTCACGGTGCCCGTTGACGGTCTGAAGCCAAGCCCACAGGGCGTCGACGTCGCCGGCGCTCATCACCGACTGACGGATCCATGTCTCGAGCTCCTCGCGCTCGGCGACCACGCCGGGGGCCTCTGAGCTCGGCAGCAGCGGTCCGTTGTAACGGGTCGCCGCTTCGAGCACGTCGCCGCGGTGCAGCAGCGTGCACACCTGCGCGACGTCGCTCGAGACGCCCGCGCGCAGCCGGTAGTGCTCGGTCTCGATGCAGTCCCCGAGCAGCTTTCTCAGGCGCGACATCTCGACCCGAATCCCCGCCGCCCGCGTCGGCGTCCCGTACACCCCGACGCTCAGCTCCTCGCTCGTGAGGCCGTCCGGGTTTGCGCAGAGCAAGGTGAGGATCTCGCTGTGGCGCAATCGCAGACGGCGCTTGGCGCCCGACATCTCAGCGTCGGCGCGCTCGCGCCCGAGCAGCGACAGATGCATCGCGGGGCGCGGCTGGCGGCCGCGTGCCGGCTCGACCTCGGATCGGACCATGTAGGCGTCCTCGCACCCGAGCGCCTCGGCGACCAGCAGGCGCCCGCCGCCGACAGGCACCTGTCCCCCGCCCGGCGGGACCTTGAGCCGTGCCGCGGGCAGCCAACCCAGCGGCTGGCTGGCGATCACGCGTCCGGTCGGCGAGACCAGGGCGCGCGGACCCGAGCCGGACTGGAGGTGGTCCCCGTAGCGCGCTAGCAGCCGGCCATCGTGGTCGAGCATCTCGCACCGCAACTGGGCCTCGACCGCCTGGGCGGTGGCGGTCGCGACGGCCATGCTGTGCGGATGCACGGTTGACATTTCGCCCGTCAGGTCGATCACGCCGATCACCTTGCCCGTGTCGGGGTCGCTGACCGGCGCCGCCGCGCAGGTCCACGCCTGCACCATTTCGTTGAAGTGCTCTGTCGCGAACACCTGCACCGCGTGCTTGGCGGCGAGCGCCGTCCCGATCGCGTTCGTCCCGGCGCCGCCCTCGCTCCACAACGTCCCCTCGGCGAAGTTCATCGAGTCCGCGGCGTGCATCTTGATCGACGCATTTCCCTCGAGCCAGAGCAGGACGCCGTTCTCGTCGGAGACGACGATCAGGTGGCGCGACTCGTCGGCGCTCGCGGCCAGGCAGGAGCGGATCAGCGGGGCCATCACCGCGAGTGGATGGACCTCCCAGCGCGCCGATGTCTCGTCCGCGTCGGCCACGACGGGCGCGACCCGCGCCCCGGACGGATCCACCCCTGCGGCGGCCGACCGACGCCAAGAGTCGGCGATCGGTTCGCGCACCGTCCGCGCCTCACCCCGCCTGGAGAACCGCGTCGGCTCGTCCAGGAAACACTCCCAGGCTCTCCTCATCTCCCGTGCGCGCTGCACCGGAGCGGTGGCCACATCGATGGCCAGCCACGGATTTCTCATCCTCCGCCCAGTCTAGGGCATCCGTGCCCGAGCACCGAGCAGATTTTTGCTGGTATTGAGGGTTTGCGCTACGCGGTGACCGTCGACGGGTGCGGCGGG
>DATNKY010000572.1:0-4340 GCA_035603155.1 Solirubrobacteraceae bacterium | reverse complement strand
CATGGGCGATTGTGCGGTACCCCTGAGCGTTGAAGAACAGCATCTGGGCCTCCCAGGCTGCCCCGGTCAAAGGCCAGCCGTGTGAAAAGACGATGGGCTGTCCGGTGCCCCAGTCGCGGTAATAGATGGACGTGCCGTCAGCGGTTGTGACCGTTGGCATGGGAAGTTCCTTAAATTAGGACAACAGGGCGATTAGGGCGATCGGCTTGGCGGAGTTTTCTTCACGCGCCGCTCTCCAAGCTCGCGTTCCTCTCCAGAACGTGGATCATACTGCCGTAAGTTTGATTTGAGCTATGCCGGCGAGGGATTTGCGGCCTCAGCCGCTTAGGTGAGGGCATCTAACGGCCCCCACCCATTGATCGAGGCCGGTGTCGCTGGTGCGGTCGTCCGCGTCTGGGCTGGCGATCGGCGTGGCGTACCCGCGACGCCACAGGCCCGAGAGGACCCGATCGGCTAGCTCGAGATCGAGAACGAGATCGCCGGCGATCATGCACGAGGAGCGAGGGCTCGCTCGTAGCGTCCGGAGGATCAGTCGCTCCGGACGTGTGAGCTCGGGCGGCTCGCGTCAGCTGTTGCGCTGTTGGGCGACGGCTCAAGATGGTCGAGCGCCGAGACGATCCAGCAGTGGAACGGCCCGGCCGGCGTGGGACGACTACGAGACGGTGATCGTGCTCGCATCCGAAGAGGCTCACCGGGCACTGCTGGAAACCACCAATCCCGCGACTCTGTTCGCCCAGCTGTCCTTCGGACCGAGCCGCGGGTTCCCAGGGACTACCGTGCTGATCGCGGCATCGTCCGCCTGCCAGACGGCGCCCCACGCACAAAGTCTGACCAACCCGATGCCGCTGCCCACGATCGCTTTTCGCGCCGGGGCAGAAGCACGTAACCAACGGATAGGACTCGCCCGGCCAGCTCCTCGCTGGCGATCGCATTGCCACGTTCGCGATAGCCGGCCCGTGCTAGCTCATGACCGCCTGGTCGAGCGATTTGCAAGAAGCGCACGCGGTGTCGGCGCCGGTGGATGACTCACGGCGGGCGATTGCGCGCGTCGCTCCGCCCCGATCCAGCTCGCGGCAGGGCGCCCGGACTGAATGACTCGCTTCTGGTTCCACGAATCCGCGGTCGTCTCGCCGGCACAGACACCGGGCCGGAAACTTCCGGTTTCCGCTGACGAGTTCGCAAAGGAGAAGTCGCGACCACACGGCCCGGTGGGCGGCAGCTTCGGCGACCGCCCGGCAGCGCGGCGAATGGTGTCGTGGCGCTCGGCCGCTCCGCACAGCGAGGGTCGCTGCGGTCATAGGCTCCCGCACGCGGATGCGGCCCGCGTGAACGCGGGGGCGTGAGTGTTGATGCCCGGCGGAGGTCCCGTGTTGAGGGGGCCGTGGCTCGGGATGGTCGGGTCGGGGTAGTTGGGGACCCCATGCGCTCGCATGCACTCCGCGTGGTGCAGCAGGCTCAGCCTCGTGCTCTCGGGTATCCCCCCATGCGGGCCGCCGCCCGGCTGGAGGAACTTGCGGCACTGTTCCGCAGCTGGTTGGAACGCGGGCGACTGCGCGAGCGCGTCGGGAATGTTGATCCCTCCGCCTGCGCTCGGGTCCGGGAAGTTAGGCACCCCATCTGAGCGCATGCACTCAGCGAACGCGAGGTGTGAGTTGGCCGAGGCGGCCGTGCGGCTGGACTTGCCCGATGATCCGCAGGCGGCGAGCGCGAGCGCACAGGCCGCGGCGGCTGCCGTGATCAGGTATTGGCTCCATCGCCGATTCCTCACCCCCGTGGGTTTTACTCGAGCGCGTATAACAACAGCGCAGCGGCGTTACACCGTCGTTATCCGGCGTCGGGCATCCCAGGACGAGACGTGGCTGACCGGGAGGCTGGCTAGAACGAAAGCGACAGCGTCGAGCACCCACGGCCCGGAGCGCTCCACCGGGCTGGTCGCGGCAGTCAGGAACCGCCCGAGGAGAGTGCTGCACCACGAATCAGCGGCCGCGTCATCCGCCGAGCCGAGCGGCAGGCGGGCTTCTGCTCGGGGGTCGGCGGCAGCCAAAGCCGCCTGGTCTACGCGGAGCTGCCCGGGCGACGGAGCGTTAGCGTCGCCCACGAGGTCCGGCCCGGTCATCGAAGCTGGGTCGTGCGCGCAGCGGCGCGCGCGGGCCTGGCGGCTGATCACGCGTGATGGCTGACCGGTGCTGAGGTCGGAGAGCAAATGGGGCTGACTGCCACACAGGTGGAGCTGCCGGTCGACTAGGAGCGCGATCACCGGGAGTTGAAGGCGTTCAGACAGGACTGGGTTGATGCCGCAGCCGTGCGGGCGTTCGTGGACCGCGAGCTCGAGCCTGACCCCGAACTGCCCCGCAGCCTCGTCGCTCACCGGCTCAACATGCAGCAGATCGACTTCGACCGGCAGCTCGGATACGAGCCAAAGAAGGACGGCAAGGTCAAGGCCCCGGATCGGCATTCCCGCCGCGAGCAGAGCCGTGATCGCGCTCGGTCTCGCCTCGCACGAGCTCGCCGGCTGCTAAGTCCCGCGCGCCCGGGCCGGGCGGTCTCCTCCGAATTGCTGCGAGCTGGACTTCAAGGGATGGGCAGGAAGTACCTGCGCAGAGTCCAACGTGCGACCCGACGGGCTAGCGCGAGCCCCGCGTTCACCGACCCGCGGTAGTGAAGGCCGCCCCACACTCGCGCATCGGCGACCTGTCGTTGGAGGTCGCTTACACGCCTGAACGTCTGCGTTGCCGCCCAGTTGTTGGGCGTCCCGTCGGCCGAGCCGCGGATCGTCACGTCAATGTGGCGCGTACCGAGGGCCACGGCGTACATCTCTGACTCGGCTCCGGTCACGCACGTATGGGCGGAGGGGTATTCCGGATGGTTCGGCGTCACGAGCAGCGGCGTCCAATTTGGGTCGGGTGTCGTCGCCCGGTTCCCGTCGATGTCGGCATAGCGGATCGCCATGATCGGACGCCAGAACAGGTAGTGATACTTCGAGTCCCAGCACGCGATCCCGGCATCGCTGTCGACGAGCTCGCCCATGGCGAGCAGGCGTGCGGCCTCGACGAGGTCCATCCGATGCGAAATCGCGACGTCCTGGAAGGCCTGGTTGGATTGGTTCAGTGCGTTCGCGTTCCAGAAGTTTGCGACCGCAGTCTGTTCGGGGGATCGCACGGTGCTGTTCACCGAGCCATAGGCCTTGACCTCGTTGAACTCCTTCGCCCATGCCCTGCTGGATAGCGCGGGCGGCGGTTGTACCCGGAATTGCGACGGGCTTTGAAGCATGAAGGGCTTCATCACCGCAATCCACGGCGTCTGCGCCGATTGCACCGATGGCGGCGGGGGGAACGTCCACACGCCTGGAGGCGGCGGGTTCGACGGAGGCGTGTACGTGATCGACTCGTCTCGGTCCCCCGTCCGCAGGGCAATCACGTCGTTCGCGGCCGCCTCGCCGATCTTGATCCCAGCTGCGATCGACGGATCCTGACCGCCTCCCAGCCCGGAGATGTAATCGGAGTACGTCGTGGAGAGTCCTGCCAGCGCCACCGACGGAAACCCAAGGAACGGTGACGTGAGCATCGTGTACGTAGCGGCAGCGGCCGCGGCATTTGGCGACGCGGTCGCTGGGTGCACCCCGGCCGGTGCGGCAAACTCGTGGTAAGGCACGTAGCGTCCGTCGATCTTCGTTACCGCGTCGTAGACCGCGGCCTGAACGTACCCAAGGTAGATGAAGCTCTGCACCTGATAGGGCACCGCGGTGCGGGTCGCCTGAACTGCGATGGCGTTCCAACATCCGACAGCGTTCGGGATGATCGGGGCGCTTGGGACGACGGAGGCTGGACACGGAGGCACACTCTGTGTCGCCGCCGCCCCCGACGCCGTTACCCCCACTGCGACGACCGCGGCGATGACGGTGGTGCCCAGGCGCAAAGTCCTGTGTCGACGGTGGCGCTTCATGGAACAACCTCCTCGTCTGTAGCTGTCTCGCGTCCGCATGACTTCGACATCCGTTCGGTGGTGGCGAGGACGTGCGCGAGCTTTGCGCTGGCCACACGCAGCAGCGGCCCTACGGACTCGACCGCGACTCCTAGCCGCTGAGCAATGGCGTCGTGCTCAAGGCCGTCGTCGGCTAGTCGAATGGCTGTCGCATACGCCTCCGGCAATTCGCCGATGGCCGCAGCACGGTCCATGCGCCAACCATGCCGCGATCGAGGTGGCTCGTCATGAGTAGTGCCCTACTCGGCCTGCTGAGACGCGGGCCCCACCTACCTGGATTCTTGATTCCCGAACGTGGTGTCGGGTGGATCGAGGATCCGCGGAAGCTCTGATCTGCTCGTGATCCCGACTTTGCAATA
>DATNKY010000511.1:0-10263 GCA_035603155.1 Solirubrobacteraceae bacterium | reverse complement strand
CGCGCGAATCCGCAAACGCCCGTCCAGCGATGTCCGTCGGCCGAGCACCGTCCGGCGCGGCGCCCGTGTGCGAATCCGCCTGCGCCGGTAGCTGGCGCACGAGCGCCTGCGCGACCTCGGTCGAGTCCTGCGCGCGGGCGTCGGTCGATTCGAGCAGCTGCGGCCGCGATCGCAGACCGTCGAGGCCGCCGGCCAGCTCGTGCAGCGGCAACAGGCGCAGCAGCGCCCACGGAGAGAAGGCGGCCAGCATCACGAGCGTCGCGCCCTCGAGCATCTGCGTCGCGCTCGGAACCGTCGTGTGTCCGAGCGCGGCGCCGCCGAGCGAGAGGACGGCGACGATCGCGAACTTCGAGATGATCAGCGCGACGAGCACTTCGACCGCCCTGACCGCCCAGATCCGGCGCGCCGGCCAGACGAGCGCGGCGAAGAACAGCGGCAGCATCAGCACGACGACGTAGACGGCCGCCGAGCGGATCAGCAGCTCGATCCAGAGCGTGATCGTCGCGGTGACGGTCAGCAGCCCCGCGAACAGCAGCACGAACGTCGAGCCGCTCAGGTGGCTGAGCCCGGCGGACACGAAGCCGACGTGGGACAGGAACGTGGCGCCGGCGTTGCCCGAGGCGCCGGACACGATCGACGACAGCTCGTCTGAACTCGCCAGCAGCAGGGTTGTCAGCGGCGCGGCGATGCTGACCGAGAGCACCCCGAGCGGCAGATACCCGAGCGCCGAGCGCAAAAGCATCCCCATGTCGGAGCGCATCACCGCCTGGACCGCGGCGGCGAACAGGAATGGCAGCGTCAGCAGGGCCGAGATCGCGGCCATGCGCCAGTAGGTGGACGAAAACCAGGTGCTCTGAAGCTGGGGTCGGGTCGTGGTCGAGATCACGCTCGCGGTCTCGTTGAGGACGACCTTCGCGCCGCCCGCGACCCAAGCCACCAGTGACGCCACGACCGCGCCGGCGGTCAGCGCCTTGGCCGCGGTCCCGCCGCCGGTCAATGATTCGATCGCGCCGCCCAGATGGCCGCCGAGCAGCTTCTTGCCGGCCTTCAGCGCACTACCCGCGTGGCTCGCGGCCGAGCAGACCTTGCCGGCGATCCCGCTCACGAGGCCGGCCAGCGTGCAGATCGGCTTTGCCACGTTGACCGCCTGCGCGGGCGGCGGCGCCGCACACGCCCCGAAGGTGATCGCGACCGCGAGCACGGCCGCGGGCTTGGCGAGCCGAGGGATCATCGAGCCGTCGTCCCGAGGTGTTGGAAGAAGTTGACCAGCCCCGGTGCAGCGCCGACGATCAACGCGGCGGCCGCCGAGATCAACGCCGCCATCCGCCCGCGGGCCGCGTAGTGGGGGTTGTGGCTGTGTGACGCGACCGCCCACAGGCCGGCGCCGACGAACGCTCCGAGCAGCGCGATCGCCAAGGCCCACGCCTCGGCGCCATTGACGAGTTGCTGCAGGACGTTGCTTCCCGGCAGCCCACGCAAATCGGGGTGCGCGGAGACGGCCGCCGGCGCAAGCAGAAAACCTCGCACGTTGCCTCCTGAGTTTAGTTGAGCCAAATGAACTTATTTGACTCTACTGAGCTATATGGAGTTAGACTAGATCTGCTTGTAAATAATTAGTCTCAATTAGACTCAAGGAGTGACCTGTGATGCAGAAATCGAACGGTCGCTGGTCGGACAACGCCGCGCAGCCGCCGCGAGCGCCCGATGCGTTCGCCGAGCTGTACGCCGGGCGGGCAGCGGAGCTGAGACAGATCGTGCGGCGGTCGATCCGTGCCCCTGACGCAGTGATCGACGATGCGTGTCAGGTCGCCTGGGCGCGGCTGCTTCGCCGGTGGGGGAGCGTGCGCCGCGAGGCGGCGTTCCCCTGGCTGGTCAGGACCGCGAGTCGCGCCGCGCTGCGTTCCGTTCAACGCAGCGCGCGTGAGTTGTCACTCGACCAGCTCTGCGACGCGGGACGCGAACCGACTCCTACCGCCCTGCTCCCCTCGACACCGGACGAGATCGCCGAGCTGCGCACTCGCCTCGACGAGATCCGCGCGCTTCCCGAACGTCAGCAGTTGTTCGTCTGGCTCCAGGGCCTCGGGCTCACGTACGACGAGATGGCCGACTACACCCAGGCGACGACGCGGACTGTCGAACGCCAGCTGATGCGCGCCAAGCGTGCGCTTCGCGCAGCGTGACGCCGGCGCGGCGTGATGCCCTACCGGCGCGCTCGCCCGCGCTTGCGCCGGCGGCGCTCGGCAGGGCTGAGCTTGCGCTGCTTGGGCGGCGCCTTCGAGCCGGACCGGCGAACGTCGAACCCCCCGGCGCCCGACGTGACCGGAGCGCGCCTGCGCGCGTCACGCCAGATAAAGAACGAGATCGCGGCGATCACGACAAACGCCGCGATCGCGATCAGGACCGCGCTGTTGCGGCTCAGCGAGCTCGAGCCGGCCGCGTTCGAAGTCACGTTCGGGGTCACCGGCGCGGTCGTCTGAGGCGGCGCGGTGCTGACCTGCGGTTGCGGGAACGCCGACAGCGGGTTGTTGGGGTTGGCCGCGGCCGCGGCGCCGACCGACGGGGCCGAGGTCGCGGGGGCCGTCGCCGTGGCGGAGGCAGAGCTCTGCGCCGTCGCCGCGGTGCCCTTCGCGAGCGCCGCCGACGGGCCAGCGAGCCCGATCGCGACCGCCACGAGCAGCGCCAAGCCGCGATGAATGCCCGACCGGCTCAACCTCACTGCACGCACGCGCTCACCGTTCGGACGCGAGCGGCTGCTCCATCGCGGGCGTCGAGGGCGGATCACGGTACGGCTCCTCGTTCTCGGTCTGTTCCTCGTGGTAGACGTTCTCAACGTTCACTGCCCAGATGTCGTGGTGGGTGCCCAACAGGAGATTGTCGACTGCGCGCATCGCCGTCAACATCGAATGGTCGGAGTTGTTGTAACGATGCAGACCGTTACGGCCGACCTGAGTCAGGTTGCCGATCTGAGCGAGCCAGGTGCGGATCGTCGCGACGCGCTCGCCGTACTCGACGTCGTAGATCGGGTAGGCCTTGTGGACGCGGACGACGAATCCGAACTTGACCGCGTCGGCGCGCGCGAGCCCGAGCTTCTCGATCTCGAACTTCGCGAGTTCGACGAGCTCGTCGTCGGACGAATTCCAGAGGTCGTCGCCCTCGAAGCAGAAGTACTCCATCCCCACCGACGCGTCGGTCTTGTTGGGCACCATCCACGGGCTCCAGGAGCGGAAGTTCTGGATCCGTAGCACGCGAACGCCGGGCTGATGGATGTAGATCCAGTTATCGGGGAACAGATTGTCGGTGCCGCCGACCACGAGCGAGACCGTCAGGAAGTCGCGGTAGCGCAGGCCGCGCGCCGCATCGCGCACCTCGCCGGGTGCTTCGGGCTCGGAGATCCCGACGGTCGTGCGCAGCGGCAGCGACGAGATCACGTGCGACGGCTTCAGCGTCTCGCCGCCCGCGACGACCTCGAGCACCTTGTCGCCCTCGATCCGCAGGCGCGTCACGGGTGCGTTGAGGCGCACCTCGCCGCCGTGCTCCTTGATGTCGGACGCCATCTGCTCCCACATCTGGCCTGGCCCGTAGCGCGGGTAGTTGAACTCGGAGATCAGCGACTTGATCTTGTCGCCCTCGTTGCCGAAGAAGGCGGCCTTGGCGGCGCTGAAGAACGACAGGCCCTTGATCCGTTGAGCGGCCCATTCGGCGCGGATCTCATCGGCCGAGACGCCCCACAGCTTCTCGGTGTAGGTCTTGAAGAAGTGCTGGTAGAGCCGCTTGCCAAAGCGGTTGGAGACCCACTGCTCGAACGTCTCCTCGCGCCCCTTGGGCTTGATCGCGGCCCACAAGTAGGACATGCCGCACCGGAACAGCTCGACCGGGCCAAGCTTACGGATCACGTCCATACCCTGAAGCGGATAATCGAGGAACTTGTCGTTCCAGTAGATCCGGCTCTGGCGCGGACGGCGGAGGAACTCCTCCTTCATGATCTCGTGCCAGAGGTCGTCGACCTCCTGGACCTTGGTGAAGAAGCGATGGCCCCCGAGGTCGAAGCGATACCCGTCGCGGACCTCGGTGCGCGCGAGCCCGCCGATTTGATCGGTCGCCTCGAGCACGACCACGGCCTTGCCCTGCTTCGCGAGCAGGTACCCGGCGGTCAGGCCCGCGGGGCCGGCGCCGAGCACGACGACGGGGTGCTCGGGCGTGATGTCGGCGCCGGGAGCGACGGCCTCCTGAGGCTGAGTGGGGGGCACTTGGTCGTTAGAGCTTTTTGTAGAGAACGGCGCTGTCGGCTACGCAGCAGGCGCCGTGATAACTGTGTGGAGCCCAGGCAATCTGCTTCAGGCTCGGGTTGGAGGCGAGCAGTGCTCCCCACTGGGCCGACCGTCTGCGGATCAGCTGCGTCCACGGCGCCTCCCAGTTCTGCGCTCCCTCGGTCAGGGGACGCACGAAGACGACGTGCTGGTTGGGTTTCAGCGTAGCAATGAGCCTGCCCAGCGTCCGGCTCGGGTTGGCGTGTTGCAGCCGCGGCAGCGCGTTGACCCAGTTCATCGACTGGGGATCTGACGTCGGACCGGTGGTGTCCGCGAATCTCAGTCCGGCGGGGAAGTAGTACCAGGCGAGCGGCACCGATTCCGGCTGGCCCATGATCACGAGGTCGCCCTTGTGCAGCTTCGGGGCGAGCTCGCCGGCGATGTCGCGCATGTCGCTCTTGTACTGGGGCGCGAGCCTCGCAGGGTTGGCCCAGAAGATGACCACGAGGATCAGCGCGATCAGGCCGACGCCCTTGGCGCGCGACATCCCCAGCGTCGCGAGCAGCAGCAGCGAGCCGAGGATCGGCGCGAAGTAGCGGTACGCCCAGGCGGGGGAGATGTGCGACAGGATCCATCCGAAGCCGAGCGTGCCGATCGGGATGATCAGCAGCGCCCACAGGGTCAGCGACTCGCGGCTGCGCCACCTGCGGGTGAACATCGTCGCCAGGCCGAGTGCCGAGGCGAGCACCAGCGCCACCGTGGCGCGGTCGCCGCCCATCAGGTTGCGCGAGATCTGAACCGGGGCGCCGAAGTTCGGGGCGCTGTCCCACGGCGAGCCGGTGTGCGTCGCCTGGTAGAAGAACGTCGGCAGCCACGGCAGGAACAGGATCGCGGCAGCACCGAACACGAGCACCGCGTCGCGCAGGATCGCCCGTGGCTCGTCGCTCGCGCGCCACACGACCACGCACGCCAGCGCCGCCCCGACGCCGAAGAACGCTCCCCAGGCGTGGGTGTAGAGCATCAGCGTCTGCGTGATGCAGAACAGGATCAGGTAGCCGCGTTGGCGGTAGATGAAGCCCTTGATGAACCCGAACGTCGCGAGCAGGCCGAGCAGCGCCATCAGCGAGTACATCCGCGTTTCCTGGCTGTAGGCGGTGAGGAACGGGTTCAGCGCGAACAGCACCAACGCGATCACCGCCGGCCACCGCCCGAACAGGTTCCACGCCGCCCATGTGCCGACCGGGATGCACAGCAGGCCGAAGATCAGCGAGAGCGTGTGGGTCGAGGTCTCGCTCGAGCCGAACACGCTCATCCATACGTGCAGCAGTAGGTAGTACAGCGGCGGCGAGCCGTCGTGGCGCAGTACGTGCGGGATGTTGACCAGCGCGTGCGAGGAGATCCCGACCGACAGCCCCTCGTCCATCCAGAACTGGTTGCCGAGATAGCGCGAGCGCAGGATCGCCGAGATCGCCATCACGATCAGGACCACGGCCCCGACGACGATCCAGATCGGGACGCCGAGGACGTGGTCGGGGAACCGGAGGTCGAACTCGGGCCGGTCCTGGACCTTGGGCTTGCCCGGCTGCGGAGCGGTGGCCGTCGCCATCAGCGCGACACTACCCGCCGCAATGTGTGAAGAGATTAAACGGGCCCCTGCTCCCGAAATATGTGTAATGGACGTGGGGCCACCACTGCACGAGCGGCAACAGCGAGGCGCTGCGGGTGTCGCGGGTCTGCAGGATCACGTTCGGGGCCGGGCCTGGGGGCTCCCCCGCGGGGGGCGGCGCCTGGATCTGGCGCGTGTGCACGCCGAGCGCCCAGGCGACCATCGGGACCTGGAAGCCTTCGGTCATCACGGATCCGCAGCGCAGCATCTTGTCTGCGCCCCCGTAGTCGGAGACGAGCTCGTTCAACCCTTGGCGCAAGTGTGCCTGGTAGACGAGCGAGCCGTGTGTGCGGGGGATAGCGATCAGGTTGTTGCCGACCCACGACGGCAGCAGCACGAACACTGCCGCCACCGCCACGAGCGCCGACCACGCGCCGGTCCGGGCCAAGGCGCGTGTGGCCTGGCGACCGCGGCCAAACAAGCGGCCGGCGAGGTTGCCGATCTCCTGCGCCGCCCAACCCCACGCGACCGCCCCGCAGATCTCCACCAGCGCCGAGCCGAGCACCAGGTAGCGGTTGTTGCCGGAGAAACCAACCTGGGTCAGGGTTGCGATCACGACGAACCACACGAGGCCGGCTATGCCGCACAGCGCGGCGACCAGTTGGGCCTGAGCCGGGGGCGTTCGCAGGGCCTGCGCGCCCGCGCGTCGCCAGCCGCGGAACACGACCACCGCGACGACCCCGACGAGCACCGCCGCTGCGATCTTGATTCGCAGCAGGATCGTGGGCCAGGCGGCGTCCTCTAGCTCGGAGAAGAACGGGCTCTTGGCGAACGCGAGGCTGTTGGATCGCGGATGCTGAGCTCGGTTGACGCCGCGCAGGAAGTGGCCCGAGCCCCAGTACTCGGGCAGGAACCAGCACACCGGGATCAGCAGGAACAACGCGATCACCAGCCGGCGGGCGCCGGGGTCCTTCCAAAACAGCCACAGTCCATAGGGACCCCAAAACAGCCAGATCTCGGGGCGGTCGAGCGCGACGAAGAACCCCACCGCGAACGCCTGCCGCGGGCTGCCGTCGAGGTGACGCTCGAGTGCGATCAGCATCAGCGCCGTCGCCAGTCCCTCGGAGTAGCCGAGCGCGTTGTCGGAGACGTACCCACCGGTGAGAGCGAGTCCGGCGGCGGCGATCAGGCCCGCGAACAGCGCCGGCGCGATCCGCGTGAACTGGCCGGGATCGGCCGGCGCGGTCGTGAAGTAGCTGCCGATCTGGCGCGTGAGCCGGAACGACAACCGGAACACCATCACCACCGCCGCGACGGCGCCCGCGCGGGCGACCACCAGCCACAGGTTCGGCTCGGCGTTGCCAAACAGCGCGAACGGGACCGTGAAGATCATCGGGAGCGGCTTCCATGACGGGCCGCCTGTCGTCACGAGCTTGAGATGCACGATCTCGCGCCCCCACACGATCCACGCCCACGGGTCATAGCTCGGCGTCGACGGGATCAGCAGCGAGAGCGCGCCGATGGTCAGCGCGACGATCGCGAGTCCGATGTAGAAGCGCTTGGCCGGCACGTGCCAGCGGGACGTGTCGAGCCCCCGGCTACGAGCGCGCGGAGCGGGAGCGCTCGCGGCCGGAAAGTCCGTCGTCGAGGCAGAGAGCATGTTGGCGAGCGGTCGGCGGGACACGTGTCTTCTTAGACGTTGCGAGCCTGAGGCTCGCCAGATTTTGCGTCAGCGCCCGGCAGACCGGCACGCCGCGCTCAAGACGCTGACAAGCGCGCCGGGGGCGGGCTCTGCGCGGGCAATTGTAGAGCCCATGGGTCAGGCAAGCCCGAGCTTGGACTTCAAGGCAATAATGCGGCGGTAAGCCCCGTCGGCGTTGGCGGCACTGAGCTTATGCGAGCGCAGCGCCCCCTTCAGCGCGTTGAGTTCGCCCGGAGCCGAGTTGGTGTAGAGCAGGATGTCGGCACCGGCGATCGCGGCGAGCACGCCGGCGGTCCGCTGGCTGTGTCCTGTCGGAGCACCGAGCGCGTCGGTCAGCGTCACGCCGCGGAAGTGCAACTTGTCGCGCAGCACGCCCTGGATGATCGGGCGCGAGAGCGCCGCCGGGGCGCCGCTGCGGTCATACGCCGGGAACCCGGCGAGCGCGACCAGGACTGCGTCGAGGCCGCGCGGGATCATCCGCTCATACGGCTTCAGTGCGGCGGCGCGTTGGACCGCGGTCGGGTGCAGTTCCTGGAGCCTGAAGTCGGTGTCGGTCGGCGCGGAGCCGAGGCCGGGGAAGTGCTTGCCGGTCGCCGCCACGCCGGCGGATTGCAGGCCCTGCGCGAACGCGGTCGCGAAGTTGGCGGTCTTGGCGGCGTTGAACGAGAACGCGCGGCCCTGCTGCCAGATGAACGCGCCGCCGAAGGTCGGCACGTCGGAGACCGGCGCGAGGTCCATGTTGATGCCCCACCGCTTGAGGAACTGGCCGGTCGCGCGGCCCTGACTGCCGGCGACCGAGACCTTGTTGGTGGCGGCCATCTGCGGCGGCGAGAGCGTCGGTGGTCCCGACGGAATCCGCTTGACCTCGCCGCCCTCCTGGTCGACCGCGATCAGCAGCTTCGGGTTGCCGCCGGCCCGCGCGGCGCGCTGGAGCGCGTTGGTCAAGGCCACCGCCTGACCGCGCGAAACGATGTTCGTCGCAAACAGGATCACGGAGCCGACCTGCCCGGCCCGAGCGGCACGCAGCAGCCAGGACGGCGCGACCGTGCCGGACATCCCGACCATGATCCGTTGACCCAGCAGCCTGGTTGCGGAGCCGGGCACCGGCGCCAGCGAAGCCTGGTCTGAGTGTGCCTTCGGAGAGCCGGCTTTCGAGGCGTCCGACCTTGGGGAGCCCGCCGCCGCCGTTGCAGGCGAATGCTCGGCGTGGTGGCCGGTGCTTGTCAGCACTCCGCCGAGCGTCAAAGCGGCGACCACCAGGGTGACGGCCAGCCGTGCTACCCCGTCACTCCCTTAGCGACGCAGTCCTCGACCTTCTGGAGCAGGCTGTCTGAAGCCTGGTTGGGATACAGCAGCGCGGCGCCGATCACCTCGGCGCTCTGCACAGATCCGTTGATCTGCGCCTCCTGTGCGGCGCCTGGAGTCGGCTCGAAGTGGACCGTCGGACCAGTCGGCTTGGCGCCGATCTGCAACCACGTGCGGCTGAACTCGGTCACCGGGATGCGCTCAGCCTCGAGGCACTTCACGTGCGTCGTGCGGGGGTCGTCGATCCCCTTCCGGTTGACGCTCGCAGCCTTGATCGTTCCGGCTTCCGGCTTGGTCGTTGCTCCGCACGCCGACAGCGAGATCGCGACCAAGCCTGCGACCAACGCGAGCTTCGCAGCAGACATGCGAACGGAGGGTAGAGGATGATCTACGCAGGTGATCGAGTTCGCCGCACTGACCGGTCCGTTGCCGAAGCTCGGCGTCGTGGTCGTTGCTCTGTTTGCGGCGGGCACGCTGCTCCTGCATGACCGGCGCAAACGCGCACTCGCGATGCTCGGCGCGCTGGTCCTCTCGCCGGTCTTGCTGCTGAGCGACATCTGGGACTCGCCGCAGTTGCGGCTGGTCCATCGCCATCCGCTGGTCGCGCTCGTCGGCGCGGTGATCGCGATCGCGTTGCTCGCGGCCGTGGCGCGGGTGATCGCGCGCCATCCGGGCGTGCTCGCGCCGCTGGCGGTGCTCGCGCTGCCGTTCCGGGTCCCGATTCAGGCCGGCGGGACGACGTCGAACCTGCTGGTGCCGCTGTATCTGGTCGTGGCCGCCGGTGCGCTGGCCTGGATCGTGCCGGCGCTGCGGGCCCCACCCGAGAGCGATCCAACGATCCCGCACGATGACGGCTCCGGTGGCTGGGCGATCTGGGTCGAGCGCCTGCTCGCTCTGTATGTGGTCCTCTACGGCGTGCAGGCGATCTACTCGTCGAGCTTCGAGACGGCGCTGCAGCAGATGGTCTTCTTCTACGTGCCGTTCACGGTTTTGTACCGGCTCCTGCGCGGACTGCGGTGGACGCCGGAGATGATCGGCTTCTGCCTGCGTCTGACCGTCGCGTTGGCGCTGATCTTCTCGGCGATCGGGTTCGTCGAGTACGCGACCAAGTCGATCATCCTCAACTCGAAGCTGGTGGTCGCGAACGACCTGCACACCTACTTCACGGTCAATTCGGTGTTCTTCGACCCCGACATCTTCGGGCGCTACCTGGCGCTGGTGATGATCCTGCTGGCGGTCGTGCTGCTCTATGACCGGCCCCAGCGCGAGCAGGTCGCGACGATCGTCGTGCTCGCGATCCTCTGGGTGGGGCTGCTACTGACCCTGTCGCGCTCGAGCCTCGGGGCGCTGCTCGTCGGGCTCGCAGTCCTCGCGGCGCTGCGCTGGAAACCATCGCGCGCACT
>DATNKY010000404.1:0-5814 GCA_035603155.1 Solirubrobacteraceae bacterium | reverse complement strand
GTCCCAATGGCGGACGCGGCGCCGCGGCGTCCTACAGCTTCTGGACGTTTATCGCCTTTGGCCCCTTGGGGCCGGCTTCCTCTTCGTAGGACACCTTCGAGCCCTCTGCGAGCGAGCGGTAGCCGTCCGCCTGGATGTTCGAGTGGTGGACGAACAGGTCACGGCTGCCTTCATCGGGCGTGATGAAGCCAAACCCCTTCTCGTCGCTGAACCACTTCACTGTTCCGGTAGCCATGGGAGTCTCTCCTCCGTAGCTCTAAGTGCTGCTCGCGGAGGTTCTCACTACCCCGAGGCCTGCACCTGCTTGTCGCCGCCCTGATTCTTCAAACCGGCCTGTCGGGCGGCACGGTAGCACGACCGAAGGCGCCGACAGGTGTCGGTCAGACCGGATTCACCAGCTGGACACAGGCATCATGGTCAATGCAATGGACGATCCGCTCAGAGTGCGTGATGACACGACAATTCCGCTGGATGAGATCGAGGTGCGCGCCTCACGCTCGTCTGGGCCCGGAGGGCAGCACGCCAACAAGACCTCGAGCCGAATCGAGGCGTCGTTCGACGTAGCTGCGTCGCGAACCCTGACCGACGCGCAGAAGCGCCGGATCACCTCGCGGCTGGGACCGCGCGTGGTCGCGGTCGCGCAGGATGCCCGCAGCCAGGCGCGCAACCGCGAGCTCGCGCTGGAGCGCCTCGCGAGCCGTCTGTCGGCGGCGCTCGAGGTCCCGCGCGCACGCCGCGCGACGCGCCCCACCCAGGCTTCGGTGCAGCGTCGCCTGGCCGACAAGCGGCGCCAGACACAGCGCAAGGACCAGCGGCGTCCGCCCCGGGACGATCCCTGATGCGGTGGATCGTCGATGGGATGAACGTGATCGGGACCCGCCCCGACGGCTGGTGGCGAGACCGCGATGCGGCGATGCTTCGCCTCGTCGATCGGATCGAGCGGTGGGCGGCCGCCGAGGGCGAGGACGTGATGGTCGTATTCGAGCGCCCGCCCTCGCCTCCGATCCGGTCGACCGTGATCGAGATCGCGCACGCGCCGCGACCCAAGCGCGATGCGGCCGATGACGAGATCATCCGTCGGCTGCGCGCCGAGGGCGATCCGCACCTGGTTCGGGTCGTCACCTCCGACCGCTGGCTGTCGGATCGGGCGAGCGCGATCGGGGCCGTGGTCCAGAGCGCCGACGTGTTCAGGTCGTTAATTGATTCCGAATAATCGCGCAGGCCGAGTGCGCTGCTTGCCACAATCATCAGATGGCTGATCAGCCCACACGGCGATCATCGCCGCCGCAGAACCGGCCGGGACCGTCCGAGCCGCAGAACCGGCCCGGACCGTCCGGGCCTCACCGGGTGCCGGGCTGGCGCGTGACCCCTGCGCCCGACGGGCGCGGGGCCCACGGCGACGGCCAGCCGCCGCAGCGGTCACGGGTCCGGTGGTGGATCGCCGGCATCGTCGTCGTCCTGCTGGCGGTCAACTACCTGATCGCGTCGCAGAGCCTCAAGCCCAACTCGCCGATCCGGGTCCCCTACAGCCCGACGTTCCTGACGCAGGTCAAGGACGGCAACGTCGACTCGATCTCCTCGACCGGCGATTCGATCGAGGGCTCGTTCAAGAAGGCGATCAAGTACCCGTCCAATGACAAGGACGCGCGGACGTCGACCAGCTTCGCGACCCAGGTGCCGTCGTTCGCCAACAACCAGGAGCTGTCCAACCTGCTCCAGCGCAACGGCGTGACGATCGATGCGCAACCCCCTAACAGCGGCCCGTCGGTGCTCGAGAGCCTGATCTTCGGCTTCGGCCCGACGCTGTTCCTGATCCTGCTGATCGTGTTCATCATGCGCCGGGCAGCCGGTGCCGGCGGCGCGGGTGGGCTGATGTCATTCGGGCGCTCACGCGCCCGCCGCGTCGAGGCCTCCGACCAGCACATCACGTTCGAGGATGTGGCCGGGATCGACGAGGCCAAGGAGGAGCTGACGGAGATCGTCGACTTCCTCAAGGAACCCGACAAGTACCTCAAACTCGGCGCCCGGATCCCGCGAGGCGTCCTGCTCAGCGGCCAGCCCGGCACCGGCAAGACGCTGCTCGCGCGAGCGGTCGCCGGCGAAGCGGGCGTCCCCTTCTTCCAGATGTCGGCCTCGGAGTTCGTCGAGATGATCGTCGGCGTCGGCGCCTCGCGCGTGCGTGACCTGTTCGCCCAGGCCAAGGCCGCCGCGCCCGCGATCATCTTCATCGACGAGCTCGACGCGATCGGGCGCTCTCGGGGCGCCGGCGGGCCGAACGTCTCCGGCGGCCACGACGAGCGCGAGCAGACGCTCAACCAGATCCTGACCGAGATGGACGGCTTCAGCCCGCGCGAGAGCGTGATCGTGCTCGGGGCGACCAACAGGCCCGAAGTGCTGGACTCGGCGCTGCTGCGGCCGGGCCGCTTCGATCGCCGCGTCTCGGTGTCCTCGCCGGACCGCGTCGGGCGCGAGGCGATCCTGAAGGTGCACACCCGTTCGGTGCCGCTCGCAGCCGACGTCGATCTGGGGGCGATCGCCGCCTCGACCCCTGGCATGGTGGGCGCGGATCTGGCCAACGTCGCCAACGAAGCGGCGCTGCTGGCGGCCAAACGCGGCCACGACAAGGTCGGCCGCATGGACTTCAGTGACGCGCTCGAGCGGATCATCCTCGGCGCCGCCCGCAAGGTGGTGCTGTCCGACGAGGACCGTCGCCGGACCGCCTATCACGAATCGGGCCACGCGATCATGGGGATGCTGACGCCCGGCGCCGACCCGGTTCGCAAGGTCTCGATCATCCCCCGCGGCCAGGCGCTCGGCGTCACCTTCTCGGCCCCCGACGCCGACCGCTTCAACTTCGACGAACGCCACCTGCTGGCCCAGATCAAGGTCGCGCTCGGCGGCCGGGTGGCCGAGGAGGTCGTGTTCGGCGACCTGACGACCGGTGCCGAGTCCGACATCCAGCAGCTGACTCGGATCGCGCGCCACATGGTCGGACGGTGGGGCATGAGCCGCGCGATCGGCCCGGTGGCGGTGCTGCCGGCAGACGGCAGTTCGGCGCTGTTCCCGGGCGTCAGCGAGACCTCCGAGCAGACTCAGCAGCTCATCGACGACGAGGTCCGCAGGATCATCGAGACCGCCCACGATGAAGCGGTCGACGCGCTCACCGAGCATCGCTCGAACCTCGACTCGCTCGTCGCCGCGCTGCTCGAGCACGAGACGCTCGATCAGGCCGATGCCTACGACGCAGCCGGGCTGCCCCAGAACACCGACGCGATCCCGCAGGAGGCGACGCCCGGCGTCGCTCCCTGATCGCCGCGTGCCCGGCGCGCGGTGACCGGCTTGGACCGCCGCTGACGGCGCCTACAGCGGCCGCCTGCCGGCGAACCCGGCCTCGGGGTCGTGCCAGAAGGCGATCCGATCCTCCTCGTCGACCAGCCAGCAGAGGTAGATCTCCTCGCCGTCGCGGATCGCCGGGAAATCGATCAGCCCCCGGTCGAAGTCACGCAGCACGATGTCGACGGCCTCGAGCTCCCCGACCGCGCGGCTGAGCTCGACGAGGGCGCGCGCGGCCTCGCGACCCGGGTATGCGCCCCCGGAGCGGCCGTCGAGCGCCGCGACTGCCTCGGCCGCGGCCGGCCCGAGCGCGACCAGGTCGGCGTGCGCCGAGCGCACCCAGCCGACGCGCTCGGCGACCCAGCCCATCACGGCGCTCGCCTGCTCGACGGTGTAGTGGCGTTCGTGGTGCACGGCGCTTGAGCCCGGAGCGCTAATCGCCGAGGCGAGTCATCCGCGCGAGCGCCTCGTGGCACTCGACCACGCGCTGCTTGACGGGATCGTCGTCGGGGCGGTCATGGACCAGATCCCACGTGCGGTCGGCCACCTCGCGGGCGTTCTCCGGCGTGGCGCCCTCCCAAAGGCGATCGACCAGCTTGATCTCGAAGGCCTCGATCTGGTCAGCCGGGTCACCCGGAGCGAGCCGGGGCAGCGGCTCACCGGTCGCCTCCTTCCACATCCCGGTGGCGACGAGCAACCTGTTGCGGAGCGTGATCGGATCCATCTCGCGCCATCAATCCTAAGCAGTTCGGAGACGGCGCCTCGCTGGCGGTGGCCCTGCTTTCACGATTCGTTCACGTGGCGGCCCGGATCGGTACAGCCGGCCTGACTCCGCGGCCTTGCTCGGCGGTCACAAACCCGCGTCGCACGACGCCCTCGATCAACCGAGCGCGGGCAACCGCTGCTTGACGCTGAGCAGCGGCGCGAACAGATCTCCGTGGCGCTGCTGGCGGGCGAGCATGTCCTCGGTGTCGAAGGCCAGCAGCTCGGGATCCCCGCCGTCGCGGCAGGCCGACACCTCGTCCCAGGTGACCGGGGTCGAGACGTACGGCCGTTCGCGCGCGCGTACCGAGTACACGGTCACGGTCGTCTTGTGATCGTCGTTCTGGCTCCAGTCGACGAGCACCTTGCCCGCCCGCAGCCGTTTGGTCATCCGCGACACGACGAGGTCCGGCATCCGCTGCTCGAGCAGCTCGGCAACACGGCGTGCGAACGGCTTGGTCTGCTCGTAGCTGACCGGTCCGTTGAGGGGCACGTAGACCTGCATCCCCTTCGAGCCCGAGGTCTTGACGACGCTCTCGAGCCCGAGTTGGCCGAACAGGCCGCGCAGCACCAGCGCCACCTCGCAGCATTGGACGATGCCGGCGGGGGCGCCGGGGTCGAGATCGAACACCAGCATCGTCGGCCGCTCCGGGCGGGCCGCGAACGCGAGCGACGTGTGCAGCTCGACGTCGGCCAGGTTGGCGAGCCAGATCAGCGTCGGGCGATCCTGTGCGAGCGTGTAGTCGACCGACCCGATACGCGCCGTCTGGACCCACTCGGGACGGTGCCCCGGCGACTGCTTCTCGTAGAAGTACGGGTTCTCGACGCCGTTCGGGTAGCGCTTGAGCGTCAGTGGGCGGTCGCGCAGGTGCGGCAGCACGACCGGGGCGACGCGCGCGTAGTAGGCGATCAGGTCCCCCTTCGTGAAGCCAGTCTGCGCAAACAGCACCTTGTCCCAGTTCGTCAGCTTCAGATGGCGCCCGTCGGCCAGCACCGCCAGCGAGCCGTCCGGAAGCCGCTGGATCTCGTCGAACAGCGACTCGGGCGTCGTCCCAGCGGCGAAATCCTCCGAGTCGCCATCCGCTGCCGGTTGCTCCTCGCGCGTGACCTCGACCGCGGGCTTGTCATCGCGCAGGCCCTTGTAGGAGGGCGCGCGCATCACGCCGTCGGAGGTCCACTCGCGAAACTCGATCTCGGCGACCAGCTCGGGCGCGACGAAGACCGCGTTGCGCGGCAGCTTTGGCGGCGGCTCAAACGGGCTGCGCTCGCGAACGAGCGGCCCGAGCTTGGCCTTGAGCTGGTCGAGCGTGCGATCGGTGAAGCCGGTGCCGACACGCCCGGCGTAGCGAAGCTCCGAGCCCTCGTAGTGACCCATCAGCAGCGCCCCGATCCGCTCGGTGCGGCGCCCCTCGCCGGGCAGCCAGCCGCCGATCACGAGCTCCTGGCGGCGGGTGTGCTTGATCTTCACCCACGCGCCCGTCCGCCGCCCGGGCTCGTAGCGCGACGTGCGCCGCTTGGCGACGATTCCCTCGAGTCCCTGTGCCGCCGTCGCGTCGAGCAACCGCTTGCCACTGCCCGGATGTGCAGCGGGGACCCGCCAGGCGCCGCCACCGAGCCCGACCTGCTCGAGCCGCTCGCGCCGCTCCTCGTAGGGGAGTGCCATCAGGTTGTGCCCGTCGAGGTACAGCAGATCGAAGATCGCGTAGACGACCGGCGTGC
>DATNKY010000494.1:0-3386 GCA_035603155.1 Solirubrobacteraceae bacterium | reverse complement strand
AGAAGGTCCTGTTCGCCCGGATGCTGATGTGCAACCCGAAGCTGCTGATCGCCGACGAGCCGACGCGCGGCGTGGACGTCGGGGCCAAGCGCGCGATCTACGAGCTGCTCGTCTCGCTGGGAGAGCGGGGGATGGGGGTGCTGTTGATCTCGTCGGAGCTCGAGGAGATCCTCGGGCTGGCCCACCGAGCGCTGGTCATGCGCCGAGGACGGATCGTCACCGAGCTGCGCGGCGACCAGATGAGCGAGTCGACGATCCTCGCGGCTGCCTTCTCCGGGGTCCAGTCGACGGAGAGCGCGGCGTGACCTCCGGCCGCAGCGCGACCGAGCAGCCGGCCGAGGTCGAGGACCGCGGCTCCGGGCTCGGCCGGCTTCAGAACCTGAGCGAGGGGAGGGTGCGGTCGGCCGGGATCGTGGTCCCGTTCGTGATCCTGTTCATCGTGCTGACGGTCGCGAGCGGCTCGTTCGCGACCAAGTCCAACCTGCTCAACATCCTCGACCAGCAGTCGGCGACCCTGATCATCGCCGCGGCGGGCACGCTGGTCCTCGTCTCCGGCGGGATCGACCTCTCGGTCGGCGCGGTGTACGGGCTCGCAGGCGCGACTGCGGCGCAACTCGCCCAGCACATGCCGGCCGGGTTCGCGATCGCGCTAGGCATCCTGGTCGGTCTGCTCGTCGGCCTGATCAACGGCGTGATCGCCACGTACTTCCGGATCAACGCGCTGATCGCGACGCTCGCGACCTCGTTCGTGATCGCCGGGATCGCGAGCCTGATCACCCACGGCAACCTGATCATCCTGTTCAACCACCCGAGCTTCGGGGACCTCGCCCGGACCGATTTCCTGACCGTCAAGACATCGATCTGGATCATGCTGGTCGCGGTCGTCGCGCTCGGCCTGTTCCTCGGCCGGACGACGATCGGGCGCTACATGTACGCGGCCGGCGGTAACTCCGAGGCCGCGCGGATCGCGGGCGTCCGGACCAACTACGTGCGGGTGATCAGCTTCATGCTGAGCGGCGGCGCCGCGGCGCTCGCGGGGGCGATCGACGCCTCGCGGGTGCTCAGCGCGCAGGCGACCAACGACGAGACCCTGACCTTCACCGTCGTCGCGGGGATCGTCGTCGGCGGCACCAGCATCCTCGGCGGCGAGGGCGCCGTCTGGCGAACGGTCGTCGGCGTCCTGTTGATCGCGCTGATCGGCAACGGCTATGACCTGCTCGGGCTCGACCCGCTCTACGAGCAGATCACACTTGGGGTGATCCTGCTGCTCGCGGTCGGACTCGACGCCTGGTCACGAGGCCGCGGCGGCTGAGTCCCGCCGGGCCGGACTGGTCACGGGGCCGCGGCGGCTGACTCATCGTCGACGGGGATGCCGAGCGGACGCCCAGGTTCGCCGACCGGTGGTTCCGGAGCGCCCGGGGCACCCTCGAGGACAAGCAGGAGAGCCGCCCCGCTCGGCGGGTCGGAGGCCGCGAGGACCTGCCACGAGTCCGCGGAAGCGACCCACAGCTCACCCGGGGCGACTTCGGAGAAGGATCGCGCCTCTCCCGGCTGCCTCGTTGCGACGTTCTTGCCGCCGAGCCGTACGGCGAGTTCGGCCGCGAGCGCGATCGCGCCGTCGCCCTGGGCCGGACCGGCCCGCGGCGTCTGCACGAGGACGACCTTCCCGATCCTCTCCGCGTCGCCGATCACGATCCCGACCGGAGCGGTGATCGTGGCCGCAACGGCCTCGCCGGGGCTGCCGAGCGCCAGGTGCGCGGACGCGCTGCGCTGGCTGACGAGCACGAACGACGTCCGCTGGGCCGCGACGACGTTAGTGATCCCCTCGGCGAGTGACGTGTGCACGAGCAGGTCGGGATCGACGTCGATCCCGACCGCGAAACCGGCTCTGCGCAGTTCGGCGAGGCTCGCCTGGCGCTCGCCCGCCTCCGATGGGCTGCTGGCGAGAAGCCCGCGGACGATGCCGCTGTCGGGGGCCGCGATTCGCGCTCCGATCGCAAGCCCGAGTTGCGCCTGGCTCGCCTCTTCGAGCGCCACGAGGACCCGCTTGCCGAGCGCCCCGCGGTCCCGGTGCGGGACCGGGACGGCCGCCTTGCCGCGCTCGACGATCAGCGTCCCGGCGACGATCGTCACGAGGATCAGGACCAGCACCGCGTTGACGACCGACTGGTCAAAGAGCCCGATGTCGAACCCGATCACGGTCGCCGCGAGGGTGGCCGCCGCCTGCGGAACCGTCAGCCCGAGCATCAGCAGACCCTCGCCGCCGGTCAGCTTCATCGCCCGCCTGGTGATCAGCGAGGCGATCGTCTTGCCGCCCAGCGCGGCGGCGATGAACAACGCCGCCAGTTTCAACGTCTCGCCCTGGATCATGACGCTCGGCTCGAGCAGCATCCCGACGGAGACGAGGAAGATCGGCACGAATACGGCCGCGCCGAAGAAGTCGATCCGCTCCATCAGCGGCCCTTCGTTGGGGACCAGGCGGTTCAGCCCCAGACCGGCGAAGAAGGCACCGACGATTCCCTCGATCCCGAGCACGCCCGCGATCGTCGCGGCCGCCAGGAATGACGCGATCGCAAGCAGGTAGCGGACGATCCGATCGGTTCCGAGGTAGCGGAACGCGAGCCGCACGAGTCTCGGCAAGACGACCAGCGTGAAGAACACGAGCACCACCAGGCCGACTCCGACTTGGAGTGCGATCGAAGCCGCCGACCCGCCGTCGAGCTGTGACCCGGAAACGAGCGCGAGCACGACCAGTGAGGCGGTGTCGGTGAGGACCGTCGCGCCGACAGCCGTCGCGACCGCGGGCGTGGTCGAGAGCCCGGCGTTTCTGACCGTCGGGTAGGTGAGCAGGGTATGGGAAGCCATCAGCGAGCCCAGCAGCAGCGCCGCCGGCGTCGACCAGCTCATCGAGAAGCCGACCGTCGCTCCGAGCGCGAACGGGATCAGGAACGTGATCACGCCGAACATCCCCACCCAGCGCCGGTGCACCCTCAGCAGCGCGAGGTCGAGCTCGACGCCGGCGACGAACATCAGATACAGAAGGCCGAGCTGGCCGAGCTCGGGCACGGTCGTGTTGCCGGCGCCGATCACGTTGAGGCCGTTGGGACCGATCACGAAGCCCCCCAGCAGCAGGCCGATGATCCCCGGGAGCCGCGCCCGCTCGAGCAGCGGCGGTCCGACGATCACCACCAGGAACAGGACCAGGAACTCCCATGCAGGCCCGGTCGGAGAGCTGACGCCGAAGCTCGCGATCGGCAGCAAGGTGTGGGCGGCGCTCATCGGGTCGTGCGTAGCAGCGGGATCGAGCGCTCGGCGTCGGCCGCCTTGTCGCCGATCCACTTTCGCAACAGCTTCTCGATCGTGCCGTCGGCGGTGAACGCGCGCAT
>DATNKY010000695.1:0-2296 GCA_035603155.1 Solirubrobacteraceae bacterium | reverse complement strand
GGACAGGTTATGAAAGCGCTACTTGCGGCACTCGGCGTTGGCATCGTGATCGCTGTCGCGGCACCGGCGTACGCCGATCCGGACGCTGCTACCGGCGACGACGCGGGCTTCTTGTCTGCCATACAGAAAGTCGGCATCCATTATCCCAGCCCGGCTCAAGCCATCACCGCCGGCAAATCGGTGTGCGGGTGCCTGAATAACGGCGAATCGGCTCTGGAACTGGTGCACGAGGTGAAGGTCCGGAATGCGGGTTTCACCATGGAAGAAGCATCCAACTTCGCCATGATTGCAGCGAAATACTACTGCCCCCAACAACTCTCAAAGAGCTGACTCGAAGCCGGCGCTCGGCGGCGCCGGCACAGCGTCTCGGCAGTCGCTCGGGCTAGGTGACCAGCGTGACGGAGTTGGCGCGCCGCAGCTTGCCCGACGACGTCTTCGGGATGGTGCCGGGGCCGAGCACGACGACGTTGCGCGGCCGCACGTCGACCTCGGTGACGACCTCGTGGGCCACCTGGTGCTCGATGCGCCGCACCTCGGCCGGGTCCTGCCAGGCGTTGGATTCCACGGCGACGGCGAAGGTCTCGCGCGAGTGCCCAGCGTCCAGCCGGACCGCGACGGCGCAGCCGATGCGCACACCCTCGACGCGGCCTGCGGCCCGCTCGATGTCGGTCGGGTAGATGTTGCGGCCGGCCATGATGATGACGTCCTTGACGCGGCCGCACACCACGACGTGGCCGTTCTCCATCTGGTAGCCCAGATCGCCGGTGTCATACCAGCCGCTCTCGTCCTGCGCGGGCAGGAAACCGCCCATGGTGATGTAACCGGGCGTCACGCATTCGCCGCGGAGCTCGATGACTCCGACGCCGCGAGCGGGCATCACGTTGCCGTTCTCGTCGACGACGCGGGCCTCGAGATCCTTCAGCAGCGGACCGAGCGATGCCAGCCGCCGGGTGTTGCCCTTGCTGGACGGGACGGCGCGGCGCAGCGCAGCCAGCAGATCGGCGTCGACCTCGTCGACGACCAGGCCGGCGTTGCACTCGGAGAACGACACCGCGAGCGTCGTTTCCGCCATGCCGTACGCGGGCAGGATCGCCGACGGCTTCAGCCCGAAGGCCTTGCCCGCATCCAGCAAGTCCTCGACGTCGGCGGGGTCGACGGGCTCGGCGCCGGACAGCGCAAACCGCAGCGTCGACAGGTCGTACTGACCCGGCTCGGCCTGGTTGCGCAGCCGCTTGGCGAATAGCGCGTAGGCGAAGTTGGGCGCGGCGGTCATGGTGCCCTTGTACTTGTCGATGAGCTTGGCCCACAGCAGCGTGTCGCGCAGGAAGTCCATCGGCGTGACCTTGACCAGCTCGGCGCCGAAGTACATCGGGATGGTCAGGAACCCGACCATGCCCATGTCGTGGAAGCAGGGCAGCCAGCTGACCATGACGTCCTTGTCGACGTCGTAC
Organism: Solirubrobacteraceae bacterium; assembly: GCA_035603155.1. Taxonomy (GTDB): domain Bacteria; phylum Actinomycetota; class Thermoleophilia; order Solirubrobacterales; family Solirubrobacteraceae; genus Palsa-465. Next base: position 845 of record DATNKY010000695.1, on the reverse strand, counting down.
TCGGCGCCGATGAACATGGCCTCGGCGTTCGAGTAGATGTTGCGGTGCGTGATCTGGACGGCCTTAGGAGATCCAGTCGAGCCGCTCGTCAGCTGCATCAGCGCCAGGTCGTCTTCGTCCGTCTCGACCGGATCGATTGGCTCGCCCTCAAGCAGGTCGCCGATCGTGAGCACCTTGATGCCCTTCTCCTCGAGCACCGGAATGGCGACGAGGAACGGCTCGGCGACGATGACGGCGTTCGCCTCGATCATCGCGATGACGTTCATGGTGTCCTCGGCCCAGACGGCGAGGTCGGTGCGCGGCGTGGGTTGGTGCAACATGGTCAGGCTGGCGCCACGCATCCACAGGGCCTGCGCCGTCGGCGCGATCTCCACCGGGAACCCGGCCAGCACGCCGACGGCGTCGCCGTGTCCGACGCCCGCGGCAGCCAGTCCGCCGGCGACGCGGCGGGCACGCTCATGCACCTCGAGCCAGGTGTGCCGGACGGGCTCGTGCGGCTCCCCGGTAACCATGCCCCGCGTGCTCTCGTGAGCGTTGCGGAACATGTTCTCGGTAAACCTGCTCACGATTGCCTCCTCGGTTCCGGCGCCATCGCCCAGCATCTAATGTTGCTACTGCTTAAGCACACATTGGGATAGCCGCGCGCCCACAATTGGGCAGCGATTTCATCTCGAATCGGTGGCGACGCTATATCCGCGCACAACGTTGCCAGGTGGGACGGGACCCGCCCGCCGGTAGGAACGGCGGACGTAAGAACCAGGCTCGTTGCTTGACCGGTAATCATCACCGTCGGATATCTTAAACTCCTCTTAAAGAAGTGCCAAACTGTGCGGCGAAATCACACG
>DATNKY010000532.1:0-2524 GCA_035603155.1 Solirubrobacteraceae bacterium | reverse complement strand
CAGGTAGGACTTGCGGGCGCCCTCGAGAGATTTGGCCCGACGTAGAGAGTCAGCTGCTTCGCTGACCGTGACGACCGCCGAGGTCCGCGAACGCGACGGGGTCGCGTCCTCGTCCTCTTGCAGCTTCCGAAACGCACGCTCAGCCTGGGCTCTGGTCAGACCGTCTGCGGATCCGGCGACGCGGACCCGGCCTATTCGGCGGTTGAGCTTGCGACCGTCGGGCGTCCGCCAGCGTCCGTAGTACGACCCGGACGCCTCGTAGAGCTGACCGGTCCCGTAACTACGCCTGGACGCCATCGGCGTCAGATCTTCTCACTTAATCTGGCCGATGGCCACTGTCCACTCCGTTCGCATCTATCTGCTCGTGGCGCCTGCGACGACGTACTCCACCATTGTGTCGTTGATGCGCGACGCTAGTCCGATGCCCGAGTACCCTGGGCGACTCGGCGCGTGACGCCGTCGAGCGCTCCACCGATTTTTCTTCGCATCGTGGGGTCTTTTGGTTTCCGTCCGGTACTTGTCTCATGCCGCCATTTTCCGACGATCATGTTGTCTCGCGATCAGCACTCCGCCGCGTCCGCTACGGCGCCGAATACCGACCGTTACGCTCGCGGGCGGGATCGACACCTAGCCACAAGATGTTCGTCGCGGGCGCGCAGTCGTTGGCCCCATCCGGACGGTAGACCTTGGACAGGCTGCTAACAGCTGACGAGATCGCCGAACGTCTCGGCATGAAGACCGAGTGGGTGTGGGCCCAAGCACGAGCGGGCCAGATTCCGCACGTTCGCCTTGGCCGGTATCGGCGCTTTCGGGAGTCCGCCGTCGAAGCTTGGCTGCGCGATCTCGAGACCGGCGGCACCATGTCGGCATCTACGCCCGGCGCGATCCCAGTGCGCCGGCGCGCGTAGTCATGGCACTTTAGGAGGCTGGGGGTCAATCTCGCCTGGCGATCCGTGGTCACGAGCCGGAGAACCGATCGCCGCCTCAGAATGCTGCTTTGGACCGGGTGCAGCAGCCTCTATGGCCGACGGGGATCGGCGCGAGAGTGCTGCTGGTTCGTGAGAGCAGGTCTCTTGAAGACGCGATCGAGGTCGCCGGGTCGCTTCTGCTTCTGGCGCGAGAAGCAGGTGCCTCGGCCCGCTCGGGCAGACACCCGCTTTCCCGATTCGACGCAACCCTGGACCGTCGTCGGCGTAACTGCGCCGTTCATTCCAACCAGGAGTGGTCGGAGGGTTGATCGACGCCGGTCGACGTTGCGGGGGGCCCAAGGCAGCGATCTCGGCCTGCATCCAAACAGTGCTGTGTTCGGACGCGCTAGCTCTCTGCCGGTCCGCTGGCTGGTGTTGGTGGTGATTTCGCAGGTGTGGAGGGCGAGCGCGGGGTCCTAGTGGTGGCGAGAAGCCGGAGGCTTGTCGTCGGGAGGCAGGCACCCGTTTTACGTTGTGCGGTTTATTCCAACTTCACGCGGCGCCTCTGCTGCGAGCTCTTAATACCGAGCAGTGCGCGGCCATCAGCTCTGACGCAGGTCTGGCCGGCGGACGGCTACGCCACCTGACCTGCCCTCCCGCTCTCGGGCAGCGCGCGTGCGAGTTGGGTGCGCGAGGCGATGTCCAGCTTGGTGAACACCTTGCGCAGGTGGTAGGAGACGGTGTGCCGGCTGATGAACAGCCGCTGGCCGATCTCGACGTTCGACAGGCCGTCGCGCGCGAGCCGCGCGACCTGGGCCTCCTGGGCGGTGAGCTCATCCCGGGTCTCGACGCTGCGCTTGCGGACACGCTCGCCGGTGGCCAGCAGCTCGCGTTCGGCGCGAGCGGCGAACCCCTCCATCCCCATCGCATCGAACATCTCGAACGCCGGGCGCAGTTGCTCGCGGGCGTCGAGGCGGCGGCGCTCACGGCGCAGCCACTCGCCGTAGAGGAGATGGGCGCGCGCGAACTGCAGGCGCAGGCGCGCCCGCGCGAGCCGCTCGATCGCCTCTCGGTAGAGCCGCTCGGCGGCATCACCGTCGCTGAGCAGGGCGCGGCAGCGGGCCTCGACCCCGAGCGCCCAGTCGGTGCCGCTGGCGTGGGTCGTCTCCACGAGCAAATCGAGCGCGTGGCCGGCAAGCTGAGGTTGTCCGGACCGGACGGCCGCCTCGATCAGCTCGGTCAGCGTCCAAATCGCGGGGCCCATCTCGTGGTAGCGCTCGGCTTGCCGGACCGCGGCCAGGGCCGCGTCATAGCGGCCAAGCCCGAGGTACAGCGTTCCACTGAGCATCTCGGTGACGGTCAGCGCGAGCCCCTCTCCGCGCCCCTCGGCCTCGCTGACGGACGTTCGGATCAGCTCCGAGAACTCGGTCTCGCGACCGCGCACAGCCGCAATCGAGAGGGCACCGTAGGGGACAGGGGCGATCCCGGTCGCCTCGGTCGCGGCGCTCAGCTCCTCCTCGAGCGACGCGGCCACGGCCAGCTCGCCGGCGTGCGCGTAGACACTGCTGCGATTGGTGAGGACGAAGGGCAGCGCGGTCAGCGCTCCGGCCTCGCGG
>DATNKY010000524.1:0-3111 GCA_035603155.1 Solirubrobacteraceae bacterium | reverse complement strand
ATCCCAGCCGCCACGCCGGCGTCGCACCGCCGCCGGTGCGGCGGAGCGGACCTTCGTGCTGGCGCTCCTGCGCGGCGCGCTGCTCGACCTGATCGCGACCTCGGATACCCGCCGAACCACCCGCGCGGTGCAGCTCGGCCTCGCGGCAGTGCGTGCAGCGCGGGACGAATAGGCGTCGCATCGGCCGAAATCGCCGCTGATACTGTCCGCTGGCTTGACGGTTTCCACGCCCGTCCTGAGGTCACGCGCGGCCACCATCAACGCTCCGATCGAGCGCCTCGTTTGGTCCGCCGTGCTGGCACTGCTGGTGGTCCGGCTCGGACTCTCGTGGCACGCGATCAGCGATCCCGGGCTGCAGCAGGACGAGACCCTGTTCGTGAACGCGGCCACGCTCCGGATCCCCGGCGACAACATCGCGCATTCGATCGCCGGCGTGCCCGTGATGGTGTTCCCCTACATCGGTGCGCTGAAGTCCTGGATCTACGACCCGCTGTTCGCGGTGTTCGGAAACTCGGCCACGGTCGTCCGGGTGCCCGCGGTCGTGATCACGAGCCTCGGGCTGCTGCTCGTCTACCCGGCAGTCCGTGACCTGGTCAACCGGCCGGTCGCGTTGCTCGCCTTTGTGGCGCTCTGTTTCGACAACAGCGTCTTCTGGCTCACCCGCGACGACGTCGGGCCGTCGGCACTCGAGTTCGCGCTCAAGTGCGCGGCGTTGTTCTGCGCCGCGCGGTTCGCGCGGTCGCAACACCAGCGCTGGGTTCTGCTCCTGCTCGCAACGCTGGCGCTGGGCGTGTTCAACAAGCTGAACTTCATCTGGATCGTCAACGCCGCAACGGTGGCTTCCGTGATGGTGGGCGTCCGCTATCGCGATCGGCTGCGCTCCTGTTGGCGGCTTGTCGCGACGTGGTTGGCGGGGCTGGCGGTGATCTACGCGGCTTGGGCGATCTACTACTTCCATTACCACATCGGCTCGCTCCTCGGACCGACCGGCAACGCGCTGACTCAGCCGTGGGCGCGGTTCGACCCTGGAACGAGCGCGATCCTGTCCGGAACCTGGTTCTATGACTACGCGCTTGCGCCGCTGGCGCCACGGAGCGCGATCGTCTGGATCGTTCTGGTGCTGTTCGCCGCCGGAGCGATCGCGAGCGTCGCAGTGCCGAGGCTGAGAAACCTGCCGGTCGCCGCGCTCGCGGTCGCGACCGTGCTGATCTCTCTGCAGACCCTCGTCACCGTCCAGGCCACCGCCGGATGGCACTACGTCGCCATGTATCCATTCGTGACGATCGTCGCCGCCTACGGTGTGTATGCGGTCGCGCACCTCGTGCTCGCCAGACGCTCGCAGGTCCATATCGCGCTCGCGTGCGCGGGGATCCTGGCGCTGGCCTATGACGGCCTACTGATGTCCAAGTACTTCGACGCGCTGGGCAATGCCCCGACGAACTCTGCCTGGTCGCCGGCGATCTACAACCTGAGCCGAGACCTTCGGCACAGCAACGCGACGATCTTCGCGGCGGATTGGGGGATCTTCAATTCGCTGTTCGCGCTGGAGCCGACGACCCACTACCGCGACCTGGCGTTCGCCCTGCGGTATCCGCTTCCGGCGGAGTTGGTCGCGGCCCGAGCGGCGGTCAACGCAACTCCGGGGCGCAAGCTGGTCGTGACGCACGTCAACAGCGCACTCCAGTTCCCCGACGCCAACGTAGACCTCCTGAGCTCGATGGGCGCTCACCTCAATCTGGTTCGCGTCATATCCGGGCCCGATCACAAGCCGGTGTACGCGATCTATCGCTATCGCTGAGCGATTGGTCCGTTGGTCGACGGTCAGCCCGAACCGCGTAGCCGAATGGAGACCATCCATCTCCGGCGCTGGACGGTGAGACGAGGGTCCTTGAAGATCGCCCGGTAGCTGCGCAGCGACTGTGCGCGCTCCGCGGCGGTCGGCGGCCACGAGAAGACGGCGGTGTGGAGGTCGAACAGGGGGGCGAGGATGACGTTGACCTGCTGATCCGCGAGCGCGGTCTGGACCGCGGTAGGCGTCACCGGCGACGTCGCGAGCGCGGAGATCTGCGGCGGCCAGCGCTGCATGGCGAGGTACTCGTTCTTGTCGCCGCCGGCGTTGAACGCCCGCACGCCGGCATACGGAGCGAGGTAGTTGACGAGGAAATCGTCCTGGGAGGGATCGACGTTGAGGAAGAACACGAGCTCCCCCGGGTGGGTCAACCCGCGGAGCTCCTGACCGACGGTGTCGGTCAATGTGCGGACGACCCGGTTCTGCGCGCGGTAGATCCTGCCGAGCGCCGAGAAGTTGGGCAGCAGCTCTAGCGTGCCAAGGACGGCCAGAGCGAGCACGAGGATCCGCAGGCGGTCGCGTCGCAGGCCGCGCTCGATGCCGAGCGCCGCGAGCATCAGCACCATCAGGCGTGTCACCCCGAACCAGCGGTACGGCGCCCGTGTCTCGTTCAGCCCTGGGATCTTGGTGAATAGATTGCCCCACGGCAGTTCGAAGGTGGCCGCTCGGGCCGGCATCGCGTAGGCGCTGTTGGCCGCCAAGCTCCCCGCCGGCCGCACGTCATCGATCTTGAGCGCCGGACCGAGCGCCAGAATCAGCGCGATCACGCCGGCGCACAGCAGCGCGGGGCCGAAGCGGCTGCGCACGCCGGCGATCGCGAGCGCGACACACGCGATCCCGATGTAGTTGTAGGCCGAGTTGCTCCCGTCTCCCCACAGCCGCGTCGGGTCCGACGTCCACCCGATCGCGTTGGGGATCCATTGGACCTGGGTCGGCGCCACGAGCGTGTGGATGTCGAGGCCCATGGTGCGGAAGACGGGCAGCGGACTCAGGGGATAGGAGCCTCCCTGGTAGAGCTTGTAGAGCAGCACCGCGATTCCGTTGGCCGCGAGGATCACTCCGAGCTCGACCCACCGTCGCTTTGCCCTCAGGTCGTGTCTGTAGAAGAGCCACAGTGAGAGGCTCACCACGATGCTGGCCACGAACGAGTAGCCGTCCATGAACAGCGCGATGACGCGAACGGCGACATATGCCGCGAGCACGGCGACGAGCACCCGAGAGCGTCCGCGGTCCAGACGCTCGAGCAGGATCAGATCGGCCAG
>DATNKY010000518.1:0-2055 GCA_035603155.1 Solirubrobacteraceae bacterium | reverse complement strand
AAGCGTTCGACCATGTCGCCGTCGGTGACGAGCTCACCGAATCGCGACGGCGGGTGCACGCCCGTCACCGTCGCCAGACGGCCGTGTGCGCGGTGGAACTCGACCAACCGGTTGATGTCGATGTCCGCGACCCCGTCGCCGTAGGTGCACATGAAGACGTCGCTGTCGCCGAGCATGTGCTCGACCCGCTTGACCCGCGCGCCGGTCATCGATTCCTGCCCGGTGTCAACCAGGCTGACCCGCCAGTCCTCGACCTCGCCGGTGTCGTACTCGACGCGGCCGGTGGCCAGCGACACGGTGACGTCCGAGCGCAGCGCGTGGTAGTCGAGGAAGTAGCGCTTGATCACGTCGCCGCGGTACCCCAGGCAACACACGAACTCGTTGAACCCGTGCGCGGCGTAGCCCTTCATGATGTGCCACAGCAACGGACGGCCGCCGACCTCGACCATCGGCTTGGGGCGGTACTCGGTCTCCTCGCGCATGCGCGTGCCGAGGCCGCCACAGAGCAGGACGACGCGATGCGCAGCCAAATGGCCATCGAGGGACATCTCCCCCGTTATCGGCGCATACGCGTGCGGGTTGAGGTCAAGTACCGCCCGCGCCTGCCGACCATCCGGGGAGAAGATGGAGCCCACCGCGGAGCAGATCCTCGAGCTCGTCGCCGCCTACGCCGCCAACCGCCACCGGTCCGCGGAGTTCGACCCTTCCAAGCCGGTCGTGCCCGTGTCCGGCAAGGTCTTCGGCCCCGAGGAAGTGGTCGAGCTCGTGCGCTCCAGCCTCGATTTCTGGCTGACCTCCGGCCCCGAGACGCAGCGCTTCCAGCGCGCGCTCGCCCGCCGCGCGGGTGTTCGGCACGCGCTGATGGTCAATTCCGGCTCGTCGGCCAACCTGCTGGCGATCTCGACCCTGTGTGCCTCCGGCATGCGGGATCGCCGGCTGCGTCCCGGCGACGAGGTGATCACGGTCGCGGCTGGCTTCCCCACCACGGTCAACCCGATCGTCCAGAACGGGCTGGTTCCCGTGTTCGTCGATGTCGAATTGCCGGGCTACAACATCGACGTCAGGCAGCTGGAGGACGCCCTCTCGCCGCGCACGCGCGCGGTCGTGATCGCACACACGCTGGGCAACCCGTTCGATCTCGAAGCCATCGAGGCATTCTGCAAGCGCCACGAGCTGACGCTCGTCGAGGACTGCTGCGACGCCCTCGGCGCTACCTACAACGGCCGCCCGGTCGGGACGTTCGGCGACCTCGCGACGCTCTCGTTCTACCCCGCCCACCAGATCACGACCGGCGAGGGCGGCGCCGTGCTGATGCAGCGCGCCTCGCTCCGCCGAGTGGCCGAGTCGCTTCGCGACTGGGGCCGGGACTGCTGGTGCGACACCGGTTGCGACAACACCTGCGGCAAGCGCTTCTCTCAGCAGCACGGCACGCTTCCACCCGGCTACGACCACAAGTACGTCTACTCGGAGGTCGGCTACAACCTGAAGGCGACCGACCTCCAGGCGGCCATCGGCGCCGTCCAGCTCGGCCGCCTCGACGAGTTCGTCGCGCGTCGCGCCCACAACCACGCTCGGCTCAAAGAAGGCCTGGCCGATCTACAGGACACGCTGGTGCTGCCCGAGGCGGCACCCGGAGCGCGCCCGTCGTGGTTCGGCTTTGCGCTCTGTCTGCGCGAGGACGCGCCGATCTCGCGCAACGATCTGCGCCAGTCGCTCGAGTCGCGCGGGATCGCCACCCGCCAGCTGTTCGCGAGCAACCTGCTCCGCCAGCCGGCGTATCAGCATGTCGAGCACCGCGTGGTCGGGCCGCTCACGGTCACGAACGCTGTGACCGAGCGCGCGTTCTGGATCGGCTGCTACCCGGGGCTGACCGACGCGCACATCGACTACGTGATCGACACCTTCCACAAGGCGCTCGCCCCTCAGCCCCGACGCGGCGTCGCTCCGACGGCACGTTCAAGCAAATTTGCCGTCGGCCGATCACTCGGCTGTCGATGAGTTACACCGATGCCGTAAGCCGCGTCTCGCAAATCCAGGCGCAGATCGCTTCCATCC
>DATNKY010000487.1:0-3158 GCA_035603155.1 Solirubrobacteraceae bacterium | reverse complement strand
CATCCGCGTGTGGGGCACGCAGGCCGACGGGCCCGACGAGGCCGGGGGCACCGGCGGCGCGCCGTACGCCTACCTGATCTACCCGCACCGGCCGATCGTCGCCTACCTGGCCCAGACTCACCGCCTGCTCAACGAGTACTGCGTCACGTTCCCGGACGAAACGCGGCCCTACGGCAGTTCGCGACTCCCCGATTCCGACGACGTGCTCGCCAAGTGGATGGCGCTGACCGGCGACGAGCGGCGGCTGATCTCGACCGCCAACATGCACCTGCCCGGACGCCAGCTCGATCCGGCGCGCGTCAAGCGCGACCTGTGGCGGCTGGCACAGTGGGAGCGGGCGCGGATGCGCTACGTCGCGGGTGGCGAGACGTCGGCGCCGCTGGACACGCCGGGCTGAGCCGCCCGAGCTTGCCGGGTCGGTACAGTTCCCGGCCGCGATGAGCACCGCTACAGAGCCCGATCTCAAACGCCGCAGTCGCGCCCTGACCGAAGGGCCCGAGCGGGCCGCGGCACGCGCGTTCCTGAAGGGCATCGGCTTCGATGACGAGGCGATGTCCCGGCCGCTGGTCGCGGTCGCGAACACGTGGATCGAGACGATGCCGTGCAACTTCCACCTCCGGGCGCTCGCGGCGAAGGTCAAGGACGGGATCCGCGAGGCCGGCGGGACGCCGATGGAGCTCAACACGATCGCGATCTCCGATGGGATCACGATGGGCACCCCCGGCATGCGAGCCTCGCTCGCGAGCCGCGAGGTAATCGCCGACTCGATCGAGCTGGTCTGCGACGCGCACATGTTCGACGCCGTGATCGCGATCTGCGCGTGCGACAAGACGATCCCCGCCACCGTGATGGCGCTCTGCCGGCTCGACCGGCCGGGCGTGATGCTGTACGGCGGCTCGATCCAGCCCGGCGTCTACAACGGCGAGCGGATCACGATCCAGGAGGTGTTCGAAGCCGTCGGCGCCCACGCCGCCGGGCGGATCACGAGCGAGCAGCTGACCGAGATCGAGAACGTCGCGTCGCCCGGAGCCGGCGCCTGCGGCGGCCAGTTCACGGCCAACACGATGGCGATGGCATTCGAGGTACTCGGCATCTCGCCGTCGGCGCTGTCAGGAGTGCCGGCCGTCGACGAGCGCAAGCCCGATGTCGCGCGCCAGGCAGGCGAGCTGATCATGGACGTGCTGCGCAGGGATCTGCGCCCCAGCCAGATCGTCACGCGCGCCAGCATCGAGAACGCGATCGCCGCGATCGCGTGCAGCGGCGGGTCGACCAACGGCGTCCTGCATCTGCTCGCGCTCGCCAACGAGATGGGGATCGAGCTCTCGATCGACGACTTCGACGAGATCAGCGAGCGCACGCCGCTACTGTGCGACCTCAAGCCCGGCGGGAAGTATGTAGCCCCGGATCTGTACGCCGCCGGCGGCGTCCCGGTCGTGATCAAGCGCCTCAAGGAGGCTGGGCTGCTGCACCCCGAGACGATCACCGTCACCGGCAAGACGACCGGCGAGATCGCGGACAGCGCCGCCGAGACCGAGGGCCAGCAGGTCATCAGGCCGCTGTCGGATCCGATCAAGTCGACCGGCGGCCTCGCGATCCTCCACGGCAACCTCGCTCCTGACGGCTGCGTGGTCAAGCTGGCCGGCTACGAGCGCCGCTCGCAGACGGGTCCCGCGCGTGTGTTCGAGTCCGAAGAGGACGCCATGGCTGCCGTGACCTCGCGGAAGATCAACGCCGGTGACATCGTCGTGATCCGCAACGAGGGCCCGGCCGGCGGCCCCGGGATGCGCGAGATGCTCGCCGTGACCGCGGCGCTCGTCGGCGAGGGCCTGGGCGAGGACGTGGCGCTGATCACGGATGGGCGCTTCTCGGGCGCGACCCGCGGCCTGATGGCGGGACACGTCGCGCCGGAGTCGATTCGCGGAGGCCCGATCGGCCTCGTGCGCGACGGCGACCAGATCACGTTGGACGTCAACGCACGCCGCCTCGATGTCCACGTCTCCGACGAGGAGCTCGGGAGTCGCGCCGCCGACTACACGCCGCCCGAGCGTCCCTTCCCGGGCGTCGCGCTCAGCAAATACGCCAAGCTCGTCTCGAGCGCCGCCCAGGGCGCCGTGACGACCGTGGCGAGCTAGCTGCAATCCGCACTAGCTTTCGAGCCGGATTCCGAATAGGGTGTGCCCACGGTCGGGCGCAGTCCGGGGCGCACCCCGGCGCATCGGATTGCGCTGGCGCGATTTGCGCACAGCTTTTGCGCTGCAATAGCACTGTTCAGGTGCCGAATCTGCATACCGTCTTGCAGAATCGGCCTCCAAGACGCTTGTTGCTTGATCCAACAACCGCGGTCGGTACCATTCTGCGCGGTGGCGAACGTCTCGTATCTCCGGACGTCGGCGGGTGCGCGCTCCGGGCGCGTGCCCGGCGGCAACGATTCCGCACAGCGGCCGTCTCATCGTGGGCGCTACGTGCTCGGTGGTGTAATGCTCGTCGTGGTGGCGGTGGTCGCCGCCGGCGCGCTGATAATCGCGTCCGCTCATGCGAGCCTGAACGCTGACTCGAGCGCGATCGCGAAGGTCGGGATGCCGCTCGGAGGCGGGTCGATTCAGAGCGTGACGGTCGTGACCGGCCCGCACAGCCAGCGCGTCCCGGTCAAGGTCACGCACGGCAACCAGATCTGGCCGCTGAAGGCGATCCCGGCCAATCAGAAGCTCGACGTCGACATCGTCGTCAAGCGGCCGGGGTGGATCGGCTGGCTGGCGGGGCATACCGAGAAGCTGCACCTGTCGATGATGACCCCGGTCGCGAGCCTGCGCTCCCACTATCTGACGGTCAGGGGCAACGAACGCCTGATGTTGCACTTCAAGCAGCCGATTCAGGCGTACGCCTACGGACCGACCGGCCACCTGCGCCGGCACGTGCTCTCGCACCCGGAGACCGCCGTGCCGCTGCCGCATAGCGCCCCGGCCGGCGCGATCTTCGTCGCCGCGCAGCCGCGGCGCTGGGAGGCCTCCAGCCAGGCGCTCGTCAGCTGGTTCCCGGCCGGCAAGACGGCGACGGTGGTCGCGAATCCGCAGCCGGGCACGACGATCAAGCCGACGACGCCGATCACGCTGACCTTCTCAAAGCCGGTCTCCAAGACGCTCGGCTCGCCCCTGCCGCCG
>DATNKY010000182.1:0-8566 GCA_035603155.1 Solirubrobacteraceae bacterium | reverse complement strand
ACGCGATCAACGAGCCGCGCTACCCGTCGCTGAAGGCGATCATGGGCGCGAAGAAGAAGCAGCTCGATTCGGTCACCACCGTGGACGTCGGGATCGACGCCGCGCTCGTCGGCGGGGACGGCTCCCGCGTCCAGTGCGGCGAGTTTCACGACCCGCCCGCCAAGGCGGCCGGTCAGATCATCGAGGACGAGGACACCAACGACACGGTCGAGAAGATCGTTGCGTGGCTGGACGAAAGGAAGCTGATTTAGCGATGGCTGACGTTCTTACCTACGTCCTGCACTACGAGGGCGCGTTCAACAAGAACTCGCTCGGCGCCGTGTCCGAGGGCGCGGCCCGCGCCGCCGAGATCGGTGGCGAGTGCCACGCGGTCGTCGTCGGCGGAGATGACCTGACCGACGAGCTCTGCCAGTCGCTCGGCGCCTACGGCGCCACCAAGGTGTTCCGCGCCAAGGGGCCCGAGGGCCTGGCCCAGCCGGTCGTCGACGCGATGGCGAAGGTGATCGACGAGCACGGGCACGGGTACGCGCTGTTCGGCGGCGGCCTGCTCGGATTCGAGATCGGTGCCGGCCTCGCGGCCCGCAAGCAAGCGGGCGTCACGATGGAGGTCACGGCCGTCAAGTCCCGCGACGGCAAGCTCGTGGCCGAGCGGCCGATCCTGGGGGACTCGCAGGTCTCGGTCTCCCAGTACAGGGGCGACCTCGGGATCATCATCGGCCGGATCAACGCGTTCGAGATCGCCGAGGGTGGCGAGGGCTCGGCCGAGGTGGTCGACATCGACGTCGACTACTCGCCGTGGTCGACCAAGGCGACGATGGTCCAGCGCGGCGAGCAGCGCGGTGCCGACGTCGACATCGAGGGCGCCGACATCCTCGTCGCCGGCGGTCGCGGGCTTGGGAAGGCCGAGGGATTCGAGCTCGCCGAGGAGCTCGCGAAGGCGTTCGGCGGCAACGCGGCGGTCGCCGCGACGCGCGCGGTCGTCGACGCCGGCTGGTACCCGTACGCGGCCCAGATCGGCCAGACCGGCAAGACCGTGTCACCGAAGCTGTACCTCGCGGCCGGGATCTCGGGCGCGATCCAGCACAAGGTCGGGATGCAGTCCTCGGAGAACATCGTCGCGATCAACAAGGACGCGAACGCGCCGATCTTCGAGTTCTCCGACCTCGGGATCGTCGGCGACCTGAACAAGATCATGCCCAAGCTGACCGACGCGATCAAGGCCAAGAAGGGCAGCTGACGGCTCAGCCATGTCCAGTCGTAACGGTCACCACGCGCCGAGCGAGTTCCCGCCCCCGGTGGACCCCGTCAAGGAGTTCATCAAGCGCGAGCTCGACTCTGAGGACGACCGGATCGAGGTCGGCGTCGCGATCGTCGGCGGCGGCACCGCCGGGCTGGCGTGCGCCAACCGCCTCGTGCAACTGCTCGCCGACGACGAGGCGATGCTCGAGCGCCTCGGCGAAGTCCCGGTGGCGGTGATCGAGAAGGCCAAGACGTGCGGTGGGCACTGTCTGTCCGGGGCGGTGATGCGCCCCGGGCCGCTGCAGGAGCTGTTCCCCGACCTGACCCGCGAGCAGTGGCGCGAGAAGCGGTTCGCGTTCGGGGAGGTGACCAAGGAGGCGGTCTACGTGCTGACCAGCTCGAAGACCAAGGCTCGCGTCCCGATCGCGATGGTCCCCAACTTCAAGAACCACGGCAACGAGGTGGTGTCGGTCTCGGCGTTGGCCCGCTATCAGCAGGAGCAGGCCGAGGAGGCGGGCGCCTACGTCCTGACCGAGACCGCGGCGACGCAGCTGATCGTGCAGGACGGGCACGTCGTCGGGGTGCGCTCGGGTGACAAGGGCCGTGGCAAGGACGGCGAGCCGTTGCGCAACTTCGAGCCCGGAACCGACATCAAGGCCCAGGCGACCGTGCTCGCCGAGGGCTGCTGGGGCCATCTCACCGGTGCTGCGATCAAGGAGTTCGGCCTCGCCGAGTCGCGCGAGCCGCAGGTCTGGGAGCTCGGCGTCAAGGAGGTCTGGAAGGTCGCAAAGCCGCTGGATCGCCTGATCCACACGTTCACGCAGCCGTGGCCGATGAAGGTCGGGCGCAAGTACGGCCAGCTCGGCGGCACCTGGATCTACCCGATGAAGGACGAGACGACCGGCGACGACATGGTCTCGATCGGGCTGGTCGTCGACCTCAATTATCGCGACGCCACGACGTCGGCTCATGACCTGCTGCAGCAGTTCAAGCTGCATCCGCTCGTCAAGGGGATCCTGGACGGCGGCGAGCGCGTGGCGTGGGGCGCCAAGGCGCTCCCGGGCGGCGGCTACTGGTCGATGCCGAAGCTCTCGATGCCGGGCGCGGTCCTGGTCGGCGACGCCGGCGGGATGGTCGACACGGCGGCGCTCAAGGGCGTGCACCACTGCATCAGGTCCGGGATGCTGGCCGCGGAGACGATCTACCGCTCGCTCAAGGACGGCGAGCCGCTGACCGGTTACGAGCGCGCGGTCGACGAGTCCTCGATCGGCAAGGAGCTCTACCAGGTGCGCAATACGCGACAGGCGTTCCAGCGCGGCTTCATCGTCGGCAGCCTGCTGGCCGGCCCGTCGATCATGTCCAAGGGCAAGGTGCCGAGGGGCCGGCAGGCGTGGCACCGCGACGACGCCGAGCCGATGTTCGTAGGCGACACCCGCGCCGGATACCCGAAGCCCGACAACAAGTACACGTTCGACAAGCTCTCGTCCGTCTACATCACGGGCAACGTAACCCGCGACGATGCCCCCAACCACATCCGCGTCCATCGCGAGGTCCCGCGCGAGATCGCCGAGGCGTGGCGCTACATGTGTCCCGCGGGCGTGTACGAGATTCCCGATGACGCCCCCGAGAACGGTCCCGTCGACGTGACCGTCAACTACACCAACTGCGTGCAGTGCGGCGCGATCACCGCCAAGGGCGGGCGGCTGACCCCGCCCGAGGGCGGCGACGGGCCGCTCTACCAGATCACCTAGCGGCGGGCGCTTCAATTAAGTCTCGATGTCGGCGGGCAACTTCCGTCCTCGGGACCTGTTTAAGGAATGTGATGAAGCGTCTAACCGCAGGGGCGTCGGCGCTCGCTTTGTGCGCGCTGCTCGTCGCGACGTCCGCCAGCTCCGGCGCGCAGCCGCGTACCGCGCTGCGCGCGTTCAATTGCCACCGTGCGCTCGACCCGGGGGACCGGTCGACCTCGCTCACCGCCGTGATGCGGCCGGTTGCCGGGACCAAGCACATGGCGATGCGGTTCGACCTGCTGATGTCGGCGCCGAACGCCCTGATGAGCCCGAGGGTCGTCAACGCCGGTGACCTGGGCGTCTGGATCACGCCCACGAACCCGACCCTCGGTCAGCTCTCCGGAGACGTGTGGAAGCTGCAGAAGTCGGTCGTCAACCTCGCCGCGCCGGCGACGTACAAGTTCCGGGTCGCGTTCCGGTGGACGGGCGCCGGCGGACGCCCGCTCCAGACGCTCGTGCGCTACAGCCCGAAATGCCAGCAGCGCGAGCTGCGTCCCGATCTGCTCGTTCAGTCGATCGCCGTTACGCCCGCCGACAACCAGCCGGCCGACGATCTCTACACGGCCGTGATCTCGAACGCCGGCAACTCGACCGCGGGGCCCTTCCAGGTCCTGTTCGCGCCCGGCGGTGGCGGCGCCACCAAGACGCGCACGGTCCCGAAGCTCCGCGCGCACCGGAGCGTTTCCGAGCGGTTTGCAGGACCGCTCTGCACGACCGGCGAGGCCCCGACGATCACGGCCGATTCGACGATGGAGGTCGATGACCTCAACCGAGCCAACAACTCGATGGTCGCCACCTGCCCGGCGGCCACGGGTCACGTCTCAGGTGGCGCAGTACGACACCGGAGAGCTGGTGTTGCCCGCTAGACTTGATGTGACCATGAAAACTGAAATTCACCCCGAATACACCGAAGCTCACGTGCGCTGCACCTGCGGGAATGAGTTCACGACCCGCTCGACGCAGTCGGACATCCACGTAGAGATCTGCTCGGCCTGCCACCCCTTCTACACCGGTCGCCAGAAGCTTGTCGACACCGGTGGACGGGTAGAGCGCTTCCAGCGCCGCGTGGCGAAGGGCCGGCGCAACGCCCGCGCAACCGCCGGCTAGCCAGCAGCGACGCTAGATGAGCGCGGACGGCGATCCACGTCTGACCGCCGTCCGCGACGCGCCGCTGGGTGGTCAGGCGGTGCTCGAGGGCGTGATGATGCGCGGTGTCCGCCACTGGGCGGTCGCCGTGCGCGAGCCGGCGTGGGCCGATGATGCCCTGGCCGGCGGCGCGAACGGTGTCTCGGCTCAGGGCGGGGACGGCGCGGCTCCCGAGGCTCTGCAGACGATCGCCGGGTCCGACGGGCTCGGCTCGATCGCCATCAAGCGCTTCGCGCTGACCTCACGGCTCAGGCGCCACTGGGTCTACCGCCTGCCCGTAATCCGCGGCGTGGTCGCGCTGGTCGAGTCGCTCGGCATCGGGCTGCGGGCGCTCAGCATCTCGGCGAGCGCGCAGCTTCCCGAGGAGGAGCAGGAGATCTCCGGCGGCGCCTGGTTCGGCACCGTCCTGGTGTCGGTCGTGTTCGCGGTCGGCCTGTTCTTCGTGGCGCCGGTCGGGCTCACGAGCCTGATCAAGGGCCAGCTCGGTTCGTCGTGGCTGTTCTGGCTCGTCGAGGGCGTGGTGCGGACGGCGATCTTCCTCGGCTACCTGGTGCTGCTCTCACGAATTCCGGATCTGCGCCGCGTGTTCGAGTACCACGGCGCCGAGCACAAGGTGATCTCGTGCTACGAAGCCGAGGACGAGCTGACGCCGGCGCGCGCGAAGCTCTACTCGCGCCTGCACCCCCGTTGTGGGACGAGCTTCCTGCTGGTTGTGATGATCATGGCGATCTTCGTGTTCGCGCCGATCGGGCTCCCCTCGTGGTGGATCCTCGTTCTGACCCGGATTCTCGGCGTGCCGCTGATCGCCGGCCTCTCGTTCGAGGTGATCAAGTGGGCCGGCCGCAACCGTGCCCGGCGCTGGGTGCAGTGGATCATGTACCCAGGTCTCCAGCTTCAGCGGCTCACCACCCGGGAGCCAGACCTCGACCAGCTCGCGGTCTCGATCGCGTCCTTGCAGGCCGTGCTCGAGGTCGAGAAGCCCGGCGAAGCGACGGCCGAGGACATGCTCGGCGTCGAAGTCGTCGCTTGATCAGCTGTCCCTCGCTGACTGCGTGACCCGCCTCCGGAGCGGGTAGTCATAGGTCAACGAAAGAGGAGGTTGTGATGGCCGATGACGGCAACGCCGATCAGGCAAAGGGCCGCGTGAAGGAAGCTGCGGGCGCTCTCACCGACGACAAGGATCTAAAGCGCGAGGGCAAGGTGGACCGAGCCTCGGGCAAGGCCAAGAACAAGATCGGTCAGGCGGCCGACAAGGTCCAAGAAGTGATCAGTCGCGACGACTGAGCAGCGCGCAGCACCAGCCACGACGAGTGAGGCGGGGTAGCGAGCCGCCCGCCGTGTGACGATCGAAGTCGCGATGTAGCGAGCCGCCCGCGCCGCGGAGATTCTGCGCCGCGGGTGGCTCCTACACTCGCTTGGATGATTGACGACCTCGTCGCCCAGATTCAGACACGCTTCGCCGCGCTCGAGAGAGAGCTCTCCGACCCCGAGGTGATCACCGACCGCGAGCGATTCGCGGCGGCGAGTCGTGCCTACCGCGAGCTCGAGCCCGCCGCGCGCCTCGCGACTGAATATCTGCACGTCGTGGACGATCTGGAGGGCGCGCGCGAGCTGCTGTCCGAGGATGGCGACGACCCCGAGCTGCGGGCGTTGGTCGACTCGTCTTCGAAGCGGATCGACGAGATCGAAGAGGAGATTCGCTTGGCGATGGTCGAGCGCGACCCCAACGACGACAAGAACGTGATCGTCGAGATCCGGCCCGGCACGGGCGGCGACGAAGCGTCGCTGTGGGCCGGAGACCTGTACCGGATGCTGACTCGCTACGCCGAGCGCCGCGGGTTCAATGTGGAGCCGCTTTCAATCGGTGACGGCGACTACACGTTCTCGATCAAAGGCGATGGCGCGTACTCGGTGTTCAAGTTCGAGGGCGGCACACACCGGGTGCAGCGCGTCCCGGAGACCGAGTCCCAGGGGCGGACCCACACCTCGACCGCGACGGTCGCGGTGCTGCCCGAGGCCGACGAGGTCGAAGTCGAGATCGATCCCAACGACCTCCAGATCGACGTCTACCGGAGCTCGGGTCCGGGCGGTCAGTCGGTCAACACCACCGACTCGGCGGTCCGGATCACGCACAAGCCGACCGGGATCGTCGTCTCGATGCAGGACGAGAAGTCCCAGCTGCAGAACCGTGAGCGGGCGATGCGGGTGCTGCGCGCGCGCCTGTACGAGCGGGCGCTCGCCGAGCAGCGGGCGTCGATCGACGCGAGCCGGTCCGCGCAGGTCGGGACCGGCGACCGCGCCGAGAAGATCAGGACCTACAACTACGGCGAGCGGCGCGTCAAGGACCACCGGATCAACCTGCTCGTCCACAACCTCGACGCGATCCTGATGGGCGAACTCGACGAGTTGACCGACGCGCTCCAGGATGACGAGAAGCGCAGGCGCCTGGAGGAGCGAGCGGGTGAGTGACGCGCTGCTGGTCGGCGACACCTCGGTCGCGGCGGCGGTGGCTCACGGTCGGGACGCGCTCACGGCGGCCGGCTGCGACACGCCGCTCCTCGATGCTCAGCTGCTGCTCTGCGAGGTCCTCGGGGTCGGCCGTGAGCGGCTCGTGCTCGATCGCGAAGACCTGTTGTCCGACTGCGTGCGCGAGCGCTACGAGGCGCTGCTGGAGCGGCGAGTCGCGCGCGAGCCGGTCGCGTACATACTCGGGCGCCGCGACTTTCGCCGGCTTGGGATCGGCGTCGACAGGCGGGTTCTGATTCCGCGGCCCGAGACCGAGCTGCTGGTCGAGGTCGGGCTCGAGCTGCCGTGGGGCGCGCGCGTCGCCGACGTTGGGACCGGCAGCGGTGCGATCGCGCTCGCGCTCGCCGACGAGCGGCCGGACCTCGTGGTCGAGGGGTTCGACGTCGACCCGGACGCTGTCAAGGTCGCCCGCGACAACGCGGCGCGGCTCGGGCTCCGGGTCGAGTTCGCCGTCGCCGACCTGCTCGGCGAGGGAGGCTATGACGCGGTTCTGGCCAACCTCCCGTACGTGCCCTCCGGTGTCGAGTTGGCGCCTGAGATCGCTCGCTACGAGCCGGCAGGGGCGCTGTTTGCGGGCGTAGATGGGCTCGACGTGATCCGTCGCCTGGTGGCCGTCATTACCGTGCGGACTCCTCGGCCCGGGCTCGTCGCGCTCGAGATCGGGCCCGAACAGGCCGACGCGGTCTCGGTCCTGCTCCGGGATGCGGGCTTTGGCTCGGTGACCGTGCGCCGCGATCTCGCCGGACGCGAGCGCGTGGTGGTCGGCTCGTGCTGAGCGCGCCCGACCCGGAGGCGTTCGAGCGGTGCATGTCGGTCGGCGGCGTGGCCGTGTTCCCCGCCGACACCGTCTACGGGCTCGCCTGTGACCCCACCAACCCGGTCGCGGTCGACCGGCTGTACTCGCTCAAGCGCCGGCGGCGCGACAAGCCGTCGGCGGTGATGTTCTTCGAGCTCGAGCTCGCTCTCGCGGCGCTGCCCGAGCTCGGCGCGGACACGCGCGTAGCCCTGTCGCGGCTGCTGCCCGGCGCGGTGAGCGTGCTGCTGTGCAATCCGGGCTCGCGCTATCCGCTCGCGTGCGGCGATGACACGTCGACGCTCGGCCTCCGCGTCCCGTTGGTCGAGGGCCTCCGTGGTGTCGGCCGGCCGGTGCTGCAGTCGAGTGCGAACGTGGCCGACGGCCCCGAGGCGCGCCGGCTCGAGCAGGTGCCGGAGTCGATCAGGCGCGCGGCGGACATGGTGATCGACGGCGGCGAGCTCCCAGGGACCGCTTCGACAGTCATCGACCTGCGCGACTACGAACGCGACGGCGGGTGGAAGATCGTCAGGCAGGGAGCGGTCAGCGCGTCCGTGGCCGAGGCAGCGCTGGCCGGTCAGTTTCACTTTGACCCGGCCGGCTACGAGGAGATGATCCGCGAGGACATCCCGGTCTACGACCTGCTGCAGGATGAGCTGACCGATGCCTCGGGTGACGGCGCCCGCCGGGTGCTCGAGCTCGGCACCGGGACGGGGGAGACCGCCGCGCGGCTGCTCGATCGCCATCCCGACGCGGACCTCGTGGGGGTAGACGAGAGCACCGGGATGCTCGAGGTCGCGCGCTCGCGGCTACCCGCGGATCGGGTGTCGCTGCGCGTCGCGCGGCTGCAGGATCGCCTCCCCGACGGCCAGTTCGATCTGGTCGCGAGCGCGCTCTGCGTCCACCACCTGCTCGCCGACGAGAAGCGCGATCTGTTTGACCGGATCCATGCCGTGCTCGCGCCCGGCGGCCGGTTCGTGCTCGCGGATGTCGTCGTCGCCTCAGATCCGGGCCACGCGACCACCACGCTGACGCCCGGCTACGACAACCCGAGCACGCTCGCCGAGCAGCT
>DATNKY010000152.1:0-4477 GCA_035603155.1 Solirubrobacteraceae bacterium | reverse complement strand
GCCTCTGTTGCCATCGCTCACAAGACCCCGCCCCTGCTCCGACCCGAGCACACGTCCGGCGCCGGGATACGAGAAGCAACCTGAGGGTACCCACGGACGGCGGTAGACGAGGCCCGGCCGCCCTGCAAAACCTGACAATGGGCGCGGCCAACGCCAACGCGCGTCCCGCTTCCGTTGAATCCGTTCAGTCGTTGATGTCGAGGACCGGCGTGATGTTCGGCAACTGCTGCCCGTCCTCGGCGTGCTCGTTGGGGACGACGGCGGTGCCAACGGCAAAGAACTCGATCACGTGGCTCCCCCAGCCGTGGTTGTTCGCTTGCAGCTTGACCTCCACGATCCCCAGAACGCCGTCACCGATCTCCTCGGCCTCCTTCTGCATGCGTTCCATCGCTAGCTCGCGCGCGTCATACAGGGCCTGCGTGTACTGCTCGAGCTCGACATTCTGTCCGGTCTGACGCATCGACTGCATCATTCCTCGGTGGGCGACGTGGTAGACGCAGGTACCCATGACCAGGCCCACCGGGCGCTTGCCGGTCTGCAAAAGCGTCCAGAAGGCCTGACCGCTCAGATCCGAGGTGAATGGACGCCCGTTGGGCGCGCGGTGGACCTTGCCACCCTTGTGCTTGATCGCCGTGCCGATCGCGATGAACTCGGCCATGTCGGCGCCCCACTCATACCGTCCGACTTCGAGACGGACCCCGACGATGCCATCAGCACCTAGCTGATCGGCCTCCTCCTCCATCCGCGTCATCGCAAGCTCGCGGGCCGCGTACATCGCCTGTGTCAGGACACCCATCTCCTGGCTTGCCTTCCAGCTGGACTGCTGAAATCCGATGTGGTAGATGCTCGACCCCACAACCAGTCCGACGGGCTCAAAGCCGGCCTTCTCCACGCACAGGTACTCGTTCACCGACAGGTCTGACGTGAACAGTCCGCGGGCGTTCATTTGCAGGCGCTCGCTGGCGTGCTCGGCGAGGCCCTCGGTGCTAGTCGGATCGTATGTCGACATCAGCTGTTCTCCTGACTAGTGCCCCAGGTTGATTGACATCACGGGCACGCCGAGCGGTGCCGGATGAGGCGGATGGGCGCCGAGTGCAATCGCGGTGCCGAGCACATGCATCGAGACGATGAAGAAGTGGCGTCTGTAGCCGCCGCTCTCGTACTCGTGATGATCGATGTTGTGCGTGAGAGTTGAGATCACCATGTCGTTCGCGCCGACCTGACTTGCCTGCTGGCGCACATTTTCCATCGCTAGCTGGCGGGCGGCGTAGACGCCCTGAGTGACCTCGACCATCTCCTGGTTACCCGCCCAGGAACCCATCATCTGGTTGCCCCAACGACTGAGTTCAACGGATACCACCGACGTGTGACCGATGACATCCAAGGTCTCGGCTCCGATCCGGCGCAGCTTGTCCACGTCCTGGCCCGAGAGCGCACACATCCGCGGGCGGGAGACGTGACGGCCGGCGAGCGTGGTTTCGCGGACCGCTGTCCCGAACACGAGATATTCGACGTTGCCCGAGTCCTGCAGAGAACTGTCGACCTTCATCTCGATGCCGATCACGGCGTCGGCGCCCGCGAACTGCGCCTCCTGCCGCAAACGATCGAACGAACGCTGTCGGGCGAGGTTCCACGGCGCAGCGAACGACGGCATCTCGCGGGCCCCTCCGCCGAAGGAAGACCAGCCGTAGTTCTGCCAGCCGTGCTGGATCACCGAGGAGCCCATGACCTGAGCAATCGGCGTCAGACCGGAGGCCTGCGCGACCGCATACTCGTTGACGGTCAGATCGCTGGTGAAGACCGGCGCGCTCGACGCCGCTACTCGCGTGAGACGCTCCTGCGCTCCGAGCGGGATCCCGCCGTCTCGGATGCGCTCGAGATCGACCGCCGCTGCCTGACGCTCGTCCTCGCTCAGGGGTGCCGCTCGTCCTCGGAACAATCGCAAAGTAATTCATGCTGGCACATCGCCGAACCGGGTCTGTGCGGTACGTCGACGGCCGAGCAGGCAGGTGGCTCCAAAGCCCTCGCGCGACGCCGGGCGAAACGCGGTCGAGTCCAGACCAGGGAGTAGAGTCAAAGGCAGCCTCCACCGCCTGAGTGCCTCGCTTCGCGCTCTTGTCGTGGTCCACCCTTCCCTAGCGAAGCGACGAGGAGAGCAGACGTTGCCCAAGCAGAACGAAAAACCAAGACCGCAGCGCGAGGGACCAGGCCCCGGGCGATCGACCGCCGAGCAGGCGTTCAACGATGTCCGAAAGGAGATCGCACAACGCAACGAGCGCGCACATCAGGAGGCGCGCAAGGTTCGAGCGGTTCGTGATCGCCAGCAGCTGAAGATGCGGCGCGAGCGGGACCTTTAGGCGCAGGCGACGCCGGCGCCTTGCGCGGCGGCGTCGCGCTGACGGCCCTCCGCGCTCAGGCCGGCCGAGAAGCAACCCCGGCGGGAGTCGACCCGGGGCTCGTCGCCCCGCGATGCTGGTCGGGCCTCGCCTGTGCGAACGTGACGAGCTTTCCGTGCTCTCCGTCCCACAGCTTGAGCCGGACGGCGCGCAGCCCGTCCCACAACGACAGCGTCGGAACCTGGTGGAAGATCGCGTTCTCGTCGTGAGCACGCTGAAGGTTGTAGTTCGGGATCCGCGCGTTGAGATGATGGACGTGGTGGAGCCCGATGTTGCCGGTGAAGAACTGCAGCACCCGCGGCAGCCTCAGGTAGGAGCTGCCACGAAGCGCCGCCTCCGAGTAACTCCAGTCGGCGGCGCTCTGCCAGTAGGCGTCCTCGAATTGATGCTGAACGTAGAAGAGCCAAATCCCGACCGAGCCGGCCAGCATCGCCGCAGGTGCCCAGACGATCAGGAAGCGCTCCCAGCCGATCAACCAGCACAGCCCAGCGACGACCACGACCAGCACCACATCGGTGGCAAACACGCTGTGGCGCATCCGCGGACGCTGTGACCGGGTTGCGATGCGCGGTCCGATGATCATCGCGATGATCGGACCGATCCCGAACATCACGACCGGACTGCGGATCAGACGATAAGCGAGACGACCTGACCATCGTCGTGCCTCGTACTCGGCCACGGTCAGCGTGACGATGTCTCCGACGCCCCGGCGCTCGAGGTCTCCGGATGTCGCGTGATGGACCGCATGGTCGTGGCGCCAGCGTTCGAACGGTGACAGGACGAACAGGCCGAGGAATCGCCCGACGTACCGATTCGCGCGTTTGGAAGGCAGCAGAGACCCGTGCGCACAGTCGTGAAACACGACAAACGTCCGCACCAGGAAGCCGGCGGCTGGGAGTATCAGCGCCAGCGCCAACAGGAACGAGACGCCGAGCGCGAGATACATCAGGACGGAAACGGCCAGGTACGCCACGACCGAGGTCACGATCTCCAGCACGCTTCGCCGAAGACGGGGACGCGCGTACGCGCCCAATTCTACGTGCCCGAGCCGGGAATCCGATCGTTGCGACATGACAACTCCGATGCAGGGGTTGAAGTTCGGTAGCACAACCCCCAGTGCCGCCATCGGACCGCCATGGGCGTAAGCCTCTATTGGTCGAGCCAAACGGGCCGAACAACAGCCGTTCCGCCGGTTTGTCTCGAATGCGGGTCCTAGGTTAGTCGATATCTGCCTGCCGGCGTGCGCCAGTATCCGCCCGAGCGAGCGCCGTCGAGCCCAGGCGCCGCGTCCATGGGCCGGCTATGAACCCTGGCCGGTCTGCTCAGGAGCTGCCGGATCGACGAGCTCCAACGCACCGAAGCCCGGAACCGCGCCGTCCATCAGGAATATCTCGATCGTGAGGTCGGGCTCGATATGAGCCTGGCTGAGGAAGGCAAGCACCTTGCGCCCCGTGAGCTGCTCGATCATCTCGCTGTAGCGCTGTTTCATCATTCGCTGGAAGTCGCGGCGCATCTCGAGCACGCGGTTTGGCTCGCCTCCCTCCAACATCGTTCGCTCGATCGCGGTGAACCCGTCGCTGAGAACGCACACGATCAGGTTGTCGAGCACGTAGGTCTTGGCCTTGATCGGGCCGCGGCCGTAGTGCTCGCGCATGAACGCGACGATCCGATTCGTGATCTCCGCCAGCAGCCGGCCCCCGACCAGCGGCTGGGGTCCCTCCTCCGAGCCGCCGGCGGTCATGCCCTGCCTTCGCTTGCTTCGCCCTGTCTCGTTCTCACTGATGCCGCGGATACTGGGCGCTCCGGGCCCAACCACGGCCGGCGCGCCTACGTCAGATTCGCGACCATCGTAGCGACGAGCATGCTCGATTGTCTGCTGCCCGAAACGTAGTAAAGTGCACGGATCTGGATGCTGCTCGGCGTTGCACTCGCGGTGACGCTGGGCGGGATGCGAAGGCGCAATGGCGCGTCTGCTGCGGCCCGACGGCGGCCAGCGGAGGCGTTGCGATAGGCAACGCGACTCCCCGAGGAGCCAAGATGCAGGCACCGCGCGCCGATCAGAGCGAGCCGTCGTATAGCTA
>DATNKY010000380.1:0-5505 GCA_035603155.1 Solirubrobacteraceae bacterium | reverse complement strand
CGACGATCTTGTGATCGGCATCTCGCAATCGGGTGAGACCGCCGACACGCTCGCCGCGATGCGGACCGCCCGCAGCCGCGGGGCCACGGTGCTGGCTCTGACGAACGTCATGGGCGCCCAGGCAACCCGGGAGGCCGACGGCGTCCTCTACACCCGCGCCGGGCTCGAGGTGGGGGTCGCGGCCACGAAGACGTTCACGAGTCAGATCGCGGCGATGTATCTGATCGCGCTGCGCCTGGCCGAGTTGCGCGGCACGCTCGAGCCGCCGGTGCTCGCGAACACGATCGCCGAGCTCAAGCGGCTCCCGCACCTGATCGCGGAGCTGCTCGAGCGCGACGGCGAGCAGATCGCCGAGGTCGCGCGCAGGCACTACCAGGCCGACTTCTTCCTCTACCTGGGGCGCCACATCGGTTTGCCGGTCGCGCTCGAGGGCGCGCTCAAGCTCAAGGAGATCTCCTACATCGCCACCGACGCTTACGCTGCCGGCGAGATGAAGCACGGCCCGATCGCGCTGCTCGACGAACACACGCCGGTGGTCGTGGTCGCCACCGAGTCGCCGGTGCTCGAGAAGGTCATCTCGAACATGCAGGAGGTGCGGGCCCGTGGCGCACGGGTGATCGCGATCGCCACCGAAGGCGACGAGCAGATCGCCCAGCACGCCGACGACGTGATCCGCGTGCCACAGACCGACTGGATGCTGGCGCCAATGCTGGCCGTGCTCCCGCTCCAGTTGCTCGCCTATAACATCGCCCGCCTGCGCGGTCTCAACGTCGACCAGCCCCGAAATCTGGCCAAGACGGTCACGGTCGAGTGACGACAGAGCGCGACGCCGCAACGATGGAGCATCCGTCGATCGGCATCGATCTGCTCGAGATCGAGCGTCTCGAACGCGCACTGGCGCGCCGCCCCCGGCTCGCCGTCCGGCTGTTCACCGACGATGAGCGGGAGTATTCGGCATCCCGCGCCCGGCCCGGCCAGCACCTGGCCGCCCGCTTCTGCGCCAAGGAGGCGGTCGCCAAGGCGCTCGGGATGTCCGCGTTCAGCTGGCGTGACGTCGAGGTCGTGTCCGCGGGCGGCGCGCCCGCTGTGCAGCTGCACGGGGCGGTCGCGGAGCGCGCCGCCGAGCTGGGCGTCGTCGTGCGCGTCTCGCTCACTCACACGCGCACGGACGCGGGGGCGGTAGCGGTCACCGAGCACGAGGGCACGCCCGCGCTGGCGACCGAGGGCGGCTCTGCGGGCGGCCGCCAACCGTGAGCGCGCAACCCGCGTGGATGACGCCGCTGCCGGACGCCGAGCAGCAGCGCGCGACCGACCAGTGGGCGATCGAGGACCGCGGCATTCCCGGGGTCGAGCTGATGGAGCGCGCCGGCGCCGGCCTCGCGGCGATGGTCCAGGACCGCGCGGCCACCGGGCGCGTTGCGGTCGTCTGCGGCAAGGGCAACAACGGCGGTGACGGACTCGTGGTCGCGCGCCTGCTGCGCGGCCGGGGGCGCGAGGTCGATGTGTTGCTGCTCGCGCCGGCTGACGAGTTTCGCGGCGACGCACACTCGAATCTGGAGAGATTGCAAGGACCCGCGCCGGTGCCGTTCACGCCCGCGGCGCTGCAGGGCACCAGCGCGATCGTCGATGCGATCCTCGGGACCGGGTTCGAGGGCGAGCCGCGCGATCCCGCCCGGAGCGCGATCGAAGCGATCAACGGCGCGTCCGGCGACGCGATGATCTTCGCCTGCGACGTACCCAGCGGCGTCGACAGCTCGACTGGCGAGATCGCCGGGGTGGCGGTCACCGCCGACGCGACGGCCACCTTTCACGCGGGCAAGCCGGGCCTCTGGATCGCACCCGGCAAGGCACACGCGGGCGATGTGACGGTGGTTGACATCGGGATCCCGGCCGGGGCGCCGGTCACGGCGCAGATCGGACTGATCGAGGCAACCGTGACTGACTCGATCCCGCAGCGTGGCCGGGAATCGACCAAGTTCGCCGCCGGAGCAGTATTCGTGTGCGGCGGATCGCTCGGCCTGACAGGTGCTCCGAGCCTCGCTTCGGAGGCCGCCACTCGGGCCGGCGCGGGCTACGTGACCGCGTTCGTGCCGAGCTCCCTGAACCAGATCTTCGAGGTGCGGCTGCTCGAGGTGATGACGGTGCCGCTGCCCGATCTGGACGGGGCACTGCAGCCCGAGGGCGTCGGCCGGATCGCGGCGCGCCTGGACCGCGCCGGATCGCTGGTGCTCGGCCCGGGGATCGGACGCGAGCCGGCCACCGTCGACTTCTGTCGCGCCCTGGCGCGGAGGGCCAAGGTGCCGCTGCTGCTCGATGCCGATGGGCTCAACGCCCATGCCGAGCACCTCGAACTGCTCGCCGAGCGTCCGGCGGCGACCGTCATGACGCCCCACGCGGGCGAGCTGGGTCGACTGCTGGGACTGCCGTCTACCGAGATCGAACGCAGGCGTCTGGCCTACGCCAGACAGGCCGCTTCGCAGGCCCAGGCCGTCGTCGTGCTCAAGGGCGATGACACGATCGTCGCCGAGCCATCGGGTGCGACGGCGGTCAGCCGCGGCGGCGCCGCCGCGCTCGCGACGGCCGGGACCGGCGACGTACTGTCGGGCGTCATCGGCGCCTATCTGGCAAAGCGGATGGACCCGTTCGAGGCCGCCTGTGCAGGGGTCCTCGTCCACGCCAGGGCCGGTCAGCTGGCAGCGGAATGGATCGGTCCCGAGGGCGTGATCGCCCGCGACGTGATCGACGCGCTGCCTCGCGCGCGGCTGAGCAGCTGAGCGCTGACGATGGCGCTGCGCGCGCTGGCACGCGTCAACCTGGCGGCGATCGAGCGCAACGTCGCGCGGCTCCGGAGCGGGCTCGCCGGCGACGCGAGGCTGTGCGCGGTCGTCAAGGCCGACGCATCCGGTCACGGCGCGGTCGAGGTCGCGCGGGTGGCGCTCGCCGCCGGCGCCGCGAGCTTGGCGGTCGCGACCGCGCGCGAGGCGGTGGTGCTCCGCGACGCCGGGATCTCGGCGCCGGTGCTCGTGCTCGGCGCGGTCAGCGCCGAGGAGCTCCCGGTTGCACTCGCCGCCCGCACCGAGCTGACCGCCTGGACCGAGGAGTTCGTCGCCGAGGTCCAGGCGTGCGCCACGGAGGTCGTCCGGATCCACGTCAAGTTCGACACGGGCATGGGGCGGCTCGGGACGCGGTCGCTGCCGGAGGCGCTCGCCATCGCCGATTTCGTAAGCGCCGGCGCTCCGCAGCTGCAGCTGGCCGGAGCGATGACGCATTTCGCGACGGCCGACGGCGACGAGCGGTTCATGGCCGCTCAGCTCGCCGCGTTCATCCCGTTCGCCGATGCGATGCGCCGCCGGGCTCCCGGGATCGTCGTGCACGCCGCCAACAGCGCAGCGACCGTGCGCGATCCCGCGACCCACTTCGACATGGTCCGGTGCGGGATCGCGCTCTACGGTTGTGATCCGATGAACGTCAACCCCGACCATTACGGGCTCGAGCCCGCGCTCGAGCTGACCTCGTACGTCGCGGCGCTGAAGCTCGCCAGACCCGGCGAGAGCGTCGGCTACGGGCGTCGCTTCATCGCCGACCACGAGACCTGGATCGCGACGCTGCCGATCGGCTACGCCGACGGGATCAGACGGGCGCTGAGCGCCAACTGCGACGCGCTGATCGCCGGCCGCCGGTATCCGCTCGTCGGAACGGTGAGCATGGACAACATCACCCTCGACGTCGGCTCCGAGCCGCCGTCCGAGGTCCGGATCGGCGCCACGGCGACGATCGTCGGACGCGACGGCGACGAGCGACAGACGATCGAGGATCTCGCCAACCGGATCGAGACGGTCGCGCACGAGGTTCTGTGCGGGATCTCGGCACGCGTGCCGCGCACCTATCACCGAGACGGAGCTCCGGCGCCGTGACCGGGCCGCTCGAGGCGCTCGCGGCGATCACCGAGCGTGGCTGGCTGGTCGGCGGTGCGCTGCGCGATCGACTGCTCGGACGCGAGACGGCCGACTACGACGTCGTGATCCCGGTCGGGACGGACGAGGTGCGCCGGCTGGCGCGCGCGCTGGGGCGCGCGACGGACGCCCACTCGTTCGCGCTTTCCGATGCATTCGGCGCCTGGCGCGTGATCGCGCGCCAGCGCGACTGGCAGGTGGACCTGATGCCGCTCGAGGGCGACGAGATCGAGGCCGACCTGTCGCGCAGGGACCTGACCGTCAACGCGATCGCCAAGCCGCTCGGCGGGGACGGCCCGCTGGTCGATCCCACCGGAGGGATCGCCGATCTGTCCGCGCGGCGGCTGCGTGCGGTCGCCCCGGACAGCTTCGAGCGCGACCCGCTGCGGGCGATGCGGCTGGCCCGCCTGGCGAGCGAGCTCGAATTCGCCGCCGAGCCCGGCACGATCGCGCTCGCGCGGGCGAGCGCGCCCGCGCTCTCGGGTGTCGCGTCCGAGCGCGTGTTCACCGAGCTGCGCCGGCTGCTCAGCACCGAGCGGGCGCCGGCGGGGCTCGATCTGATGGACGCGACGGGCGTCACTGACGTGATCCTCCCCGAGCTGGTGGCACTGCGGGGAGTCGAGCAGAGCCGTTTTCACCATCTCGACGCGTACGACCACACGCGGGCGGTCCTGGCCGAGGCGATCGCGCTCGAGCGCGATCCCGAGCCGGCCTTCGGGGCGGATGCTCCGGCAGTCCGAGAGCTGCTCGCCGCGCCGCTGGCGAATGACCTGACGCGCGGCGGAGCGCTGCGCTTCGCCGCGCTCCTGCACGACGTCGCCAAGCCGCAGACCCGCGCCGTCACAGCCGAGGGACGGATCACGTTCATGGGCCACGACGAGTTGGGCGCCAAGCTGTCGGCCGCGATCCTGACCCGCCTGCGCGCGAGCGCGCAATTGACCGCGCATGTCGCGAACCTGACCCGGAACCACCTCCGGCTCGGCTTCCTGGTCCATCGAATGCCGCTCGACCGCCGCGAGATCTACCGGTATCTGGACGCCTGCCGTCCGGTCGGAGCCGACGTCACCGTGCTGACCGTCGCGGATCGGCTGGCGACGCGCGGGCGCGGGTCCGACGAGGCGATCATGCGCCATCTCGAGCTCGCTCAGGACCTGCTCGGGGAGGCGCTCGCGTGGCGAGAGGGCCGTCCGCGCCCGCTTGTGCGTGGCGATGAGCTCGCCCGGGCGGTCGGTCTCCGACCGGGCCCGGAGCTCGGCGAGGTCCTCGCCGAGCTCGAGGAGGCGAGCTTCGCGGGGGAGATCACCTCACGTGAGCAGGCGATCGATCGCGCGCGGGCGATCGTCGGCGACGCGGGCAGCTCCGTCGTCGACCGGTAGGCTGCGCGGCTCTGAGCGAACCGGACTGCATCTTCTGCAAGATCGCTGCCGGCGAACTGCCGGCGCAGATCGTCGACGAGGACGAACGCACGATCGCGTTCATGGACATCAACCCCGCGACCCGCGGACACCTGCTGGTGATTCCACGCCGGCACTCGCGGGACCTCGAGGAGATC
>DATNKY010000785.1:0-4864 GCA_035603155.1 Solirubrobacteraceae bacterium | reverse complement strand
GATTGCGACCGCTCGGACACGGAGCTCGCAGATCAGCTGGCGCTTGTTCGACTCGGCGCGGCGCAAGGCGATCGCCGCGCTGGGCGGGGAACGGTCGCTACGGACGCGCGTCGTACGCCGTGGGCTGCGGATGGCGACAGGTACGTCCGTGCCCGAGCCCGAACCGCCGAGCCCGATTGTCCTGCCGGTCTACCCCGAGCCGCAGGTGTCGCTCGTGATCCCGGTCTATTCGGGCGCCGCACTCACTCGCAGCTGCCTCGAGTCGATTCGGGACAACACGACCGAGGTCAGCTACGAGGTGATCCTCGTCGACGACGCGGCCGACGCTGAGACCAAGGCTCTGCTCGACCACGTGCGCGGCGCCCGGATCCTCACCAACGAGACCAACGCGGGCTATCAGGAGAGCGTCCGCCGCGGCGCGGCGGAGGCGCGGGGACGGTGGTTGGTGCTCTGCAACAACGACATCCAGCCGCAGCTCGGCTGGCTGGTCTCGATGCTCGCCTGCGCGGATTCGGCCGACGACATCGCGATCGTGACCCCGAAGTACCTCTATCCCGATTATTCGCTCAGCGAGGCGGGAGGCGTGATCTGGCGCGACGGGACGGGCGGCAACTACGGACGCGGCGAGCCCCCGGGCGAGTTCCTGTACGAGTTCCGCCGCGAGGTCGACTATGGCTCGGCGGCAGCGCTGATGGTCCGCGCCGACTTCTGGCGCGACGTCGGCGGCTTTGACCCCCGGTTCGCGCCGATGTACTACGAGGACACCGACCTCTGCTTCCAGGCGCGGGAGCACAGCCTGCGGGTGATGTTCGAGCCGCGTGCGAACGTGATCCACGTCGAGGGCGCAACCGCCGGCACCGACATCACGCAGGGCCCGAAGCGCTACCAGGAGATCAACCGGGTCAAGTTCGTCGAGAAGTGGCGCCGGCGGCTCGACGAACAGCTGCCAGCGAATGCGCGCAACGCGCGGCGTGCGTCCAACCGCCATCGGGGGCCGCACGTGCTGATTATCGACCACCGGGTCCCGATGGCCGACCGCGACTCGGGGTCGCTGCGGATGCGCGGGATGATCCGGACGCTGCAGGAACTCGGGTGTCGGGTCACGTTCTTCCCCGAGGATCGCCACTTCGTGCTTCCATACACGCTCGAGCTCCTGTTGGCCGGCGTCGAGGTCTGGTACGACGACGTCAACGCTCGCCAGGAGCTGGCAGAGATCGGGCCCGGTCTCGCACTCGTGATCTGCTCCCGTCCCCACACGACGAGCAAATGGCTAGATCTGATCCGCGAGTGTGCGCCGACCACGCCGGTGATTTACGACACGGTCGATCTGCACTGGCTGCGCGAGGGTCGGCGCGAGGCGCTGATGGCCGGCTCGGTCGGGGTGGCGCTGGGTCCGCGGGCGTTCGCGCTCCGAGAGATCGAGCTGGCCCTGATCCGGGCAACCGATGCCACGCTGGTCGTCAGCCCCGAGGAGCAAGCCCAGGTCGAGGCCGACGTGCCCGGCGCCGTCGTTCGCGTGGTCCCGAACGTCAACGACGTACGCGACGACGTGCCGCCGGCGGATG
Source organism: Solirubrobacteraceae bacterium (assembly GCA_035603155.1). Taxonomy (GTDB): domain Bacteria; phylum Actinomycetota; class Thermoleophilia; order Solirubrobacterales; family Solirubrobacteraceae; genus Palsa-465. Next base: position 3,299 of record DATNKY010000785.1, on the reverse strand, counting down.
GTCGCAGCGGCCTGATCTTCATCGGCGGCTTCGAGCACACGCCGAACACCGAGGCGGCGCTGCGGCTCGTGAACCGGGTGATGCCGAAGGTCTGGGAGCGGATGCCGGGTGTGACAGTGAAGATGATCGGCGGACAGGCGCCCCCGGAGGTCGACGCGCTCGCCTCGCCGCTGGTCGACGTCACCGGATGGGTGCCCGACGTCGCACCTCTGTTCGCGAGCGCCGTCGCGATGGTCGCCCCGCTGTCCTATGGGGCCGGGCTGAAGGGCAAGGTCACCCACGCGCTCGCCGAGGGCCTGCCCGTGGTAACGACACCGCTCGGAGCGGAGGGGTTGGGGGCGATCGACGGTCAGCATCTGTTGATCGGTTTCGACGACGACCAGCTCGCGCGGCAGATCGTCGCGCTGATCGACGATCGCGAGCTATGGGCCAGGCTGTCGGCCGCCGGTCAACAACTCGTCGCCGAGCGCTGCTCGCCGGCAGTCATGTCGGCGGCGCTGGAGGCGCTGCTCGCCGGACGCCAGAAGCTTGGGCCGACCGCTAGTCCGATCACCGCGCGCGCCTGACGGCCCCCTTTACCGCGGTCGGATCGCTGTCAGACCCGCCGGATCCACAACGATCCACCGCCGCCACCGTACCGGGTGGCGTAGTTGGGAATCGATGCGGCGAGCACGTCGCGGTGGTAGTGGCTCAACCAGCCAACGGCGACGACAATTTCGAACGCGGAGTTGAAGCTCAGAAATGCCCGCACGAGGTATTGCTCGTTCCATGCGCGCCCTGAGAAGACCCACTCCTGTGGGTAATCCCACGGTAGGAAGATGTCATGGATGTGAACCACCACGCCCGGCCTCAGGCGCGGCAGTACCTCCTGATAGAGAAAGGTGACGTCTCCACCGGTCTTGGTGGTGTGCGAGGTGTCGATGAACAGTACGTCACCGTCACCGAGTGCTGTGAAAGCGTCGAGATCGAGGCTCTCGACCGGCGAGACGATCAGCTCGGAGATCCCCTCGACGCCCGCGGTCAGGAAGTCAGGCGGATAAGGCTCGATGCATGTGAAGTGCAGCGATCCGCCGAGATACTCCCGGTTGACGCGAGCCGTCACCAGCGAGGACCATCCGCACCCGACCTCGACCATCTTTCGCGGGCGGAAATGACGCAGGACAGCTTGAAGCATCCACGCGTCCAAGTGCGAAAACATGTCGTTGCCCGTGTGGTAGTCGTGCGGATCACCGGTCGGTCGGTCCGGGAACACGATCTCGCTCTGCGTGCCGAGGAGGTCTCGCACGAACGCGACCTGGTCCTCTGCCCGCCAGTCGATCCCGGGTGTCGGTGGTGGAGTTTGCGGCCACACCCGCGACCTCGCCGGCTCATGTGCGAGTGCGCGACTATTTGCCACCGGGCTGTAGAAGTGATCGAGCGGCCAGCAGAGCAGGTTCACCTCGGGCGACTCTGGCGCGGCGTCGGCAACCTGTCTGGTCTGGGCGGGAGCGCGTCCGGTGTCGGCCGGAGCGTGTCCGGTGTCGGCCGGAGCGTGTCCGGTGTCCCCGGGAGCGTGTCCGTTGTCCGCGGGAGCGGACTGCGGAGACTGAGATCGGCGCACAGCACGCCCGATGCGGTTGCGCATCTCCGCTGCGCGAAGCGCGGCCCGCACCGCCTTGCGACGTCGCAGGGCCTCGTGACGCCCTCGCGCGAGCTCGAGCTCTGTCCGCAGCTCGGCCAACGCGTCGGCATCATCGTCGTCGTCCGGGCCGACGGGATCGCGGTGATGCACCGTTCGCTCCGGCGATCGATGCCGCGGGTAGCGACAGGTGACGGGCTGCGGACGGAACGTCCCCACGAGATGCGTAGGGGTCACGATGCCCAGGTCGAGCGCTGCGTCGTCGAGCCGTGCGATCGCATCGATGATCTCGACGTCGGCGGGATTGTCGACGTCGAAGTTCGGGCCGTAGACGCGGTCGACGAACGGGTCGATCACGCTTCCGAAGGTGACGTACACCTCCGGGTGCATGCGCTCCAGGAGCAGCGGCAACACGTCCTGCGCACGGATCCCTTCGAAGCTCTCGGTCGAGCAATCAAGATCGGGATACACCTCGTCGACGGCGCCCAGCCCGCGGTTGAAGCGATAACGCTCGGGCAAGACACTCCAGATCTCGCGGACGATCTGGCCGGTCTCGGGCCAGCGTACGTGCCCGTTGCGGCCGACCATGTCGTTGACGAGGAGCACTCCCTCGGGATCGAGAGACGCGACCACCTGGTCGTAGAGACGCTCGAGTTCGACGAGGTGATGCAGGCTGTGGTTGGCGAGATAGACGTCCGCCGACACGGAGTGCGTCCAGTGGTTGAGATCCACCAGCTCGACCCGTGCCCGATCACCGAGGCCGAGTTCGCTCGCCCGCTCCAGCGCGCGCTCGCCCATCTCCGGGTTCAGCTCCAGCAGGACGAGCTCGAGGTTGGCGATCCCGTCGGATGCCAGGCGCGCGGCCAGCGGCAGCTCGAGCTCTCCGTTGCCCGCTCCGAGACTGACCAGCCGGGCATCGCGCGGCGCACAGCGCTCGCATTGAGCCCGAATCTGCTGATACCAAAGATCATCGATCGACGCGATGCCGATCTCGGTCAACAGCGGAAGGATGAAGCGGTTCGCCCAGAGGTCGTGCGCCGCCGGCAGGTCGTGGACCTCGTCGACCTCAGCGTATGCGGAGAGCTCACTCGTGATGCGCAGGTCGTACCCGTCGATGGCCGCGACCTTACCAGTCGTCACAGCTCGTCTCGACAGCGTCACCGCGGGGCGTCATGATGCGACCCGTGCGGGCAGAGATTGGATCGGACGCCCGCGAACAAGTCACGGTCTGGAGGGATAGAACGGCGACGCGGGGCGACGCTCTGCGCTTGCCGCGCATGTCGCCCAGACTCATCGACGCGGCGCTGATCGTCGCGGGACTCGTCGTGCTGGCGCTCGTTCTGCTCGCGCACGGCGTCGTCCCCGGGCAGGTCGGCGCCACCGACGACGCCTTCCTCACCCAGGGAGCGATCCTGTGTGAGCACCACCTGGGTCTCCACGCGCTCACGTCCTCGTGTCACGCGTTTGGCGAGCCGGTCGGCTATCCGCTGCTGACCAACGGGCCCACGATCGCCCTCGGCGCGATCGCGATGAGTCTCGGCGCAAGCCTCAACGGCGCCTACCTGATCGCCTCGGCGGTGATCCTCGTCGTCGCGCTCGCCGGCGGCTACGCGCTCGCTCGTCGGCTCGGCGTCCGACGTCCGGTCGCGCTGTGGGCGGCCGCTCTGTACCTGCTCGCGCC
>DATNKY010000135.1:0-8429 GCA_035603155.1 Solirubrobacteraceae bacterium | reverse complement strand
CCCTGGGACTGCAGCAGGTAGGCGCCCTCGATCCCGCACTGGAGGCCGACGATGAACACCAGGCCCCAGATCACGACGGTCGAGGAGACGATCAGGATCCCGGCCTGGCGCAGGACCTCGCCGAGGAAGCGCAGCACGCGGCCGTTGAACGTGTCGCGCAACACATAGCCCGTGAACTTCAGGATCAGGCCGGAGTTGTAGAGCGCGCGGTGGACCGGGCCGCGCGAACTCTCGTCGGGCTCGTCAGGCAGCGGCGCCAGCGTCGGCGGGAGGGGCTGGGTTTCGCTGAACGAGCTCATCCGGCCCTACTTGGCGATCGTCGTGATCGCTGGATGGGTGGCGAGCAGCGCCTGCGTGAAGGCGTAGTTGAACGCGAAGATGCCCAGGAACGAGATCACCACCGCCTGGTTGACCGCGCGTCCGACCCCGGCCGCGCCGCCCGAGGCGGTCATCCCCTTGTAACAGCAGACGATCGCGATGATCGCCCCGAACAGAGTCGTCTTGACGATCGATCCCCAGAGGTCGGTCGTCTCGGCGTTGTTGCCGAGCGTGGCGAAAAACGGCCCCAGCGGGGCGTGGTTGACGAGCGTCGCCAGAACGCCGCCGAAGATCCCGAACAGGAGCGCGAAGATGTCGAACAGGCCGGTCACGATCATCAACACCAGGAAGCGCGGTACGACCAGGTTCTTGACCGGGTCCACGCCCATGACCACCAGCGCATCGAGCTCGTCGCGGATCTTGCGCGCGCCGAGATCGGCCGTGATCGCCGTACCGGCCACGCCGGCCATCACCACCGCCGTGACGAACGGCGCGAACTCCCTGATCGACGCGAGCACGAAGAAGCCGCCGAGGCGGTCCAGCGCTCCGAGCAGTGTCAGCGCGTTTGCCGCCTGCAACCCGGGCGCCTCGTAGCCGAAGGCGACCGTCGAGATCAGCATCGGGAACCAGCAGACGCGCAGCGTGAACAGGAACTGCTGCACGAACTCGGTTCCGTACGGGTACGGCGGCGTGACGGCCGAGGCGATCGTCTTCGCCGTCAGGACGGTCATGTCCCCGGTTTCCTCGAGCGCGTCGCGCCCGATGCCGTAACCGCGCGAGACCAGACCGTTCACGCGATCGACGAACGCTGTCCCGGGCGACCGTCGCCGCGGCGCTACGTCCGGGGTCCGAACCGTGGTCGCCATATCAGCAGATGGTTGATCCCAAATGGGTTGATTTGGAATCGATCATCTCAGGAGCGACAGCTCACGGATCCGTCTGTGTCGATCCGCTCGCCGTCGTTGAACAGCGCCAGCGCCTTCCAGTTCCATTTGTGACTCGCCGGACACGAGGTCGTCGACAGCCAGTCCCCGTGCCCCGCCGAGATGTGCAGGGACTGCAGCACGAGCGGTACACCCGCCACGACCTGAAGGTTCTTGGGGATCCGCACGTGCAGCTTGTAGGCCCAGATGCCCGAGAGCTTGGTCACGGTGCCTGGGACCGGCTCCTGGACGCGCGCCGGGTTGTTGAGCACGGTGTAGAAGTACACCACGTGCTGACCCCCGTTGACTACCGTGATCTTCGGGAATGACAGGGTCCGGTCAGCGCGCGCGACGCCTCCGCCCGAACCCATGATCGACTGCTTCGGGCAGACCGAGGGTCCACCAACGTTCATCCGCTGCTCGGAGCAGGTCGGGAACTTGCCTCCCTGATAGAGGGAGCCGCGCGGGAACCAGACGTCGATCTCCTTGACGAGCGGAGGCTCGTCGTTGACGGGGATCCCGATCTTGATCCGCACGTCGAGATGGACGCCCTGCGGATCGGCCTTCGTCCCGGCCTTGTTCGGCGTCACTTTCGGAAACACCGTCACCGTGATCGGCGGCGACGTCTGCGCCACCGCTACCCCGGCAAACGCGGCCAGCAACGCGACAGCGAACAGGAACGCGCGGCGCATGAAATGCAAATAGTACTGTGTTTAGACCCGTCCGGAGACGGCGGAAAAGGCCGCCAATCGCCGCGCCGGAAGGCGCTGAGCGCCACGGTTTCGATGATCAATCGGGCGCCCAGGCCCGCCCGCCGGTGTCCCTGTCCACCGGCGATCGAGAACGGGGCGGTCACTCGTCGACCGCCCCGCGCCTACATCCGGCTCAGGGCTGACCCGCTACTTGTGGCAGGGGAGCGACGACGCGTCGGTCGAGGAGCCCGTCGAGTTGTCATTGGAGTTCAGGTAGCTGGTCGTGATCTGGAACGGCCACTTGCCGCCCGAGCAGCCGGTCGTCTCCAGCCACGAGCCCTTGCCGGCATTGATAGACAGGGTGGTGAGCTCGATCGGGACGCCCGCGACGACCTGCAGATCCTCCGGAACCTTGACGCTCAGCGAGTACGAATAGGCGCCGTGCAGGCGGGCGATGTGGCCGATCACCGGCTGCTGGACGCGGGCCGGGTTGTTGAGCACCGTGTAGAAGTAGACGACGCTGCCGCCGCCGTTTACGACCGTGATCTTCGGGTGGGTCTTGCTCGTGTCCGCGTAGGCGGTGCCGGTGCCAGACCCCATGATCGAAGCCTTGGGGCACGCCTGCGGGCCGAGATTGATCCGCTTGGCGGTGCACGACGGGACGTTGGCGCCGTTGTACTTCGCGCCCTTTGGAAACAGCAGAAGGAACTTGGTCACGATCGGCTGATCGGCGGCGCCGAGCGACTGCCAGTTGATCGCCGCCTTGAGCCTGACGCCCTGTGGGTGGCTGGGCGTACCGGCCTTGTTCGGGCTGACCGACGGCTTGACCGTGACGGTCGGCCAGGGACTGCTCGCGGCCAGCGCAACCGTGGTCCCACCGGCCACTACGAGGCCGGCCACCGCGGCGATTACGAGCTTTCGCATATGTGATCCTCCCTACGTAAAGTTGAGCGCCAGGCGCCGGCCGTGCGGACACGATACCCGACCCGGGTGCAGTCTTGCACACAACACTGTTCCTAACCGGCGATGGGGGCTAAAGTTGCGGCCTTATATGGCCGGTTGACGCTTGGTATTCGGGAACGCCCGCGTCTATACTGGCGCCGCGGCGAGGGCCACGCCGCTACGGCTCAAGGAGGAGACTCGCGTCGCCGCAAGCCTTGCCCACGCTGACTGACAAAGCCCAACCTCCGCCCGCGGGACGACGCACGTCGACGCCCGCCGCGACGCCCCCTCGCAGGCGCCGCTCGCCATGGCGCTGGCCGGCCTTCGGAGCACTGCTCCTGATCGCGGCCGTGATCGTCTACCTGGCGACCAGGCCGACCACCTACTCGTACCGTCTGAACTTCACCGATGCCGGCCAGCTCGTGACCGGCGACCTGGTGCGGATCGGCGGCACCGAGGCGGGGACCGTCAACTCGATCAACCTGACCCAGAACGGGCTCGCCCAGGTGGGGATCTCGCTCGATTCGAGCTTCGGACCCTTGCGCCAGGGGACCACGGCGACAATTCGCTCGCCCGGCCTGACGAGCGTCGCCAGCCGCTACATCGACATCACCCCGGCGCCGAGCTTCAAGCCGGCGCTGAGCGACAACGCGGTGATCCCGACCTCGAACACGAGCGGGATCGTCGACATCGACGAGCTGTTCGACTCGCTCAACGGTGACACCCGCGAGGGCCTGCGGCGGCTGATCCGCGGCTTCGGCGCCTGGTATCAGGGCAAGAGCGCGCAGGCGAACCTGACCGCACAGTACTTCCCGCCGGCGTTGCAGGCCTACTCGAAGCTGTTCGTGCAGATCGACTCCAACACGGACACGCTCAACCAGTTCGTGATCCAGACCGACCGAGCGCTGGGGGCGATCGATCAGCGAGCACCGCAGCTGACCGACCTGATCAGCCAGGCCCGGGTGACGGCCCTCGCGCTGTCCTCTGACAACCGCTCGCTGTCGACGGCGCTCGCGAGGCTCCCGGGCGCGCTGAACAACGGGTCGGCGACGTTTGCACGGCTGCGTACGCACACCTTGCCGGCGCTCTCGCACCTCGTCAACGCGACCCGGCCGACAACCACACCGCTGTCGCAGTTTCTGCCGCGGTTCAACCCTGTGCTCAAGGAGGCCGTCCCGACGTTCTCCCTGCTCAAGCGGACATTGGACCAGCCGGGGCCGGACAACGACCTGGTCGACGCGCTGGTGGCCCTGCCACAGCTCTCTCACGAGATCACGAGCGACTTCCCGCGGGCGATCAAGGCGCTGCACCAGTCGACCCCGATCTTCGAGTTCGCGCGGCCGTACGTGCCCGACCTGGTCGCTTGGGTGTCGAACTGGGACGGGATCTTCGCTCCCTACGACGCCGATGGGCATTACGCGCGCACGGTGCCCGTGCTCGGCTCGTTCAACTTCGCCGATGACCCCGCCGGGGGCACGCTGAGCCCGGTTGCCCCGAACCTGCGCGGCTCAGGCGGAGCGCTGCGGACGGGCTTCTTGCAGCGCTGCCCGGGCGGCGCGATCGCGCCGCCTCCGGACCACTCGGCACCGTTCGTCGACTCGGGCCCGCTGTCGAACCCGCACTGCAAGGCATCGGAGACGATCGGCGGCAGTCCATGAGGTTGGTCCGCCTGCTGATCGCGTTGCTGGTGTGCGTCGGCGCGGGGGCGATCATCGCTACCGCCGTCGAACGTCTGACGGGCCAGAGCACCAGCAACGGGTACATGGTGCGCGCCGTGTTCGACAACTCGTCGTTCGTGATCCCCGGCGAAGAGGTCAAGGTCGCGGGCGTGACGATCGGGACGATCCACGCCGTCCAGCTCACCCAACAGAACAAGGCCGCGGTGGTCCTGCAGATCACCAACAAAGATTTCGAGCCGTTCCGGGCCGACGCCCACTGCGAGATCGGGATCGCATCGCTGCTTGGCGAGCAGTTCGTGCAGTGCACACCGACGCAGCCTCGTTCGAGCGGCGATCCGACCCCGCCCGCGCTCGCGACGATCAAGTCGGGCCCCGGCCAGGGCCAGCACCTGCTCTCGGTCCAGCACACGACCGCGCCGATCGGACTCGACCTACTGAATGACATAAATCGCCTGCCCGAGCAGGAGCGCCTGCGGCTGATCATCTCCGGTCTCGGCGCAGGTCTGGCCGGCAACGGTCAGGAGCTCAACGCGGCGCTGCAGCGCGCCGACCCGGCGCTGCAGCAGACCGACAAGGTGATCGCCGTGCTCGCCGGTCAGGACCGGACGCTCGCCCGGCTGACCGACGAATCGTCGCGGGTTCTCGCGCCCCTCGCGGCGCAGCGCCGGCACATCGCCGGCTTCGTCCAGCACGCCGGGACGGTCGCGACCGCGTCCGCCGCGGAAGGGCAGGCGATCGAGCAGAACATCGGGGACCTGCCTCCGTTCCTGCACCAGCTGCGACCGGCGGCGGTCCGGCTGAACAACCTCGCGGGCCAGCTGACGCCGGCGTTGGCATCGCTTGGCTCGCAAGCGCCGGCGATCAACAACGCGGTGACCAACCTCGGGCCTCTCGCCAAGACCTCGATCCCGGCCTTCAAGACGCTCGGCAACGCGGCGCAGCGTGGCGAGACGGTGTTCCCGCAGGCGCACGCGGTGTCCGAGCAATTGCTGTCGCTGGGCAAGCCGCTGGTGCCGCTGTCCACCGATCTCGCGTCGGTCGCCCAGAGTTTCGACAACGCCGGCGGGATCGAAGACGTGATGCGGTTCATCTACTACTACACGGGCGCCGTCAACGGCGAGGACTCGCTCGGGCACTACATCCGTGCGCTGGTCGAGATCTCCGCCTGCGTGCCGCGATCGAGCCACCCGCTCGGGGGCTGCGGGTCGACGTTCGGAACCACGACGTTCGGGAGCGCTGCAGCAGCGAGCGCGCCGGTCTCGACCGCTGCGATGCTGACGCCGCGGTGGACGCTCACCTGGCCGGCCGCGGGGACGAATCATCAGACGCTCGGCGACACCTGGCCGACGCCCCGATCGCAGGCGCCATCCGGCGAGCAGACCACGGCGCCGGTCACGACGGCGCCGGCCGGCGCGACCGACGCCATCGGCGGATCATCCTCGGCTGCGGCCGGCCAGGGCACCTCGACCCCCTCGACGTCATCGACCCCCTCGACGTCATCGACGGCGTCGACCTCAGCGTCGTCGACCACCGCCTCGACCGCTACTGCGCCGGCCACGTCGTCTCCGACCACCTCCAGCAGAGACAGCGCAACCACGCCTCAGCAAGCGAGCGCCACCGCTCCCGGCTCGGCGCCCGGGGCGCAGACGTCCGGTTCCAGCTCGGTCGCGAGCACCAAGAAGCTCCTGCGCTACCTGCTCTCACCATGAACGGTCGGCGCTCACAATCACCGTTCGCCAACCGCATCCTGATCGGAGCGGTCACGGTGCTCGTGCTCGTGATCGCCGTATTCCTCGCTTACACGGCCAGCAGCCAGCTGCCGTTCGTCCCGACCTACGACGTCAACGCCCAGGTCCCCGATGCCGCCGGCCTGATCCCGACCAACGAGGTCCTGATCGGCGGCACCCGGGTCGGCTATATCGGCAGCATCACGGCCGCCAAGGACCCGACCGGGAGCCCGATCGCGGTCCTGCATCTGCGGCTCAACACCTCGATCAAGGCGCTCCCGGCCGACTCGACCGACCTCGTGCGGCCGGTCTCCCCGCTCGGCTCCAAGTACCTGCAGCTCACGCGCGGGCACTCCTCCCAGACGCTCACGGCCGGCTCCACGATCCCGCTTTCGCACACCACCTTGCCGGTCGAGATCGATGACTTCTTCAACATGTTCACCCCGAAGACCCGCAGTTCGATCCAGACCGGCTTCATCAACTTCGGTGACGGGCTCGCGGGGCGCGGTCCGTCGATCAACCAGGCCGTCAGCCAACTCGAGCCGCTGGTGAACAACCTGCTGCCGGTGATGACCAACCTGCTCGCGCGCCAGACCCAGCTGCCGCGGCTGTTCCCGAGCCTCGAGCAGGCGGCCCACGAGGTCGTCAACGTGGCCGAGCCCGAGGCGCGGCTGTTCGATCTGCTTGATCAGACGTTCACGCCGCTCTCGCAACACACACCCGCGCTGCAGGCGACGATCAGGGGCGGCCCGCCGGCGCTCACCACGGCGACGCGCGAGCTCCCCGCCCAGGGACGGTTCATCGACGACACGACCAACCTGATCCACAACCTGCGCCCGGCGTTCGTCAAGCTCGGCCAGGCATCGCAGCAGCTCGCCCCCGCCGAGGCCGCTGGGATTCCGGCGCTCCGTCGAACCCCACAGCTCAACGATCGCCTGCGGTCGACGATCAACGCGATCGAGCGCTTTGTCGAGAACTCGCAGACGATGCCCGGGCTCGCGCTGCTCACCGAGACCGCGCAGCTGATCGAGCCGACGGTTGCATTCATCGAGCCCGCGCAGACGAAGTGCAACTACCTCGCACTGCTGTTCCGCAACCTCGAGAACGCCCTCTCGGAGTCCGACCAGGTCGGAACGATGCTCGGCATCACCGCGATCGCACCGCCGCAGCTGCCTAACAGCGAGGCCGGGCCGGCGTCGGCGCCGGCGAACGGGCCGCCGGCGAAGGACATCCCGGGCCTCAACGCGATCACCAAGACGCTCGTCGACGACAGCTTCCTGCACTCGGACCCGTATCCGAACACGGCAGCGCCCGGGCAGCCCGACGTCTGCGAGGCCGGCAACGAGCAGTACATCTCGGGCCGGCAGGTGATCGGCACCGCGCCGGTCACGCAGAAGCGCACCGAGCAGACCGAGCGGGTGTTGCCATGAGGTGGGCAGAGCGTGGAATTTCGCCGGTCAAGGCGAGCCTGATCGGGATCCTCCTGTTCGCGATCGGGGCGTACTTCATCTTCACCAAGGCGCTCCCGTTCACGCACCACTACACGGTCACCGCGGTAGTCGACAACTCGAACCTCCTCGAGCCGGGCTCGCCGGTCCGGATCGGCGGCGTGACCGTCGGCAAGGTGACCTCGACCGGCCGGTATCGGAACTCGAGCCTGGCCACGGTGACGATGCAAATCGACGACACAAGCGAGGAGATCCACTCTGACGCGACGATCGCGATCCGCCCGCGGCTGTTCCTCGAGGGCAACTTCTTCGTCGCGCTCTCGCCCGGCACGCCTGACGCGCCGGCGCTCGCCGACGGTGCAACGATCCCGGTGGCGCACACCGCGGACCCGGTCCAGATCGACCAGGTTCTCGACGCGCTCCCGTCGGACATCCGCCTCGAGCTGCAGCGCACGCTCGAAGGGTTCGGGACGGCGGTCGACACGAAGCCCACCGCCGCGCAGGACACGCACCTGGATCCGTCGGTGCGCGGTCTGACCGGCGGTCAGGCCGTCAACCAGACGTTCAACACGAGCGTCGACTCGCTCAAGGACTCGGCGATCGTCTCCGAAGCGCTGACCGGGCCGCACGGCGACCAGCTATCCCACGTCGTCTCGGGTCTCGCACGCGCGAGCGCGGGCCTCGCGCGCGCCGACGGTCA
>DATNKY010000138.1:0-2486 GCA_035603155.1 Solirubrobacteraceae bacterium | reverse complement strand
ATCCCCGAGATTCCCGAGGTCCCGCCGCATACGTTCCGCGCCGCGGTCGGGGCGGTCAACGAGCTGGTCACCGCCCACGTGCTCGAGCACGGCGCGCGGACGCTGCCCGAGCTCGCCGGCGCCGTGCTCGACGTCCAGCTCGCGCTGCTCGTCGGTCGCCAGGTCGCCCAGGACCTGGCCGCCGATGCGGCGGCGACCTGATCTCAACCGGCCAGCTGGTTGAGCGCCGCTGCCAGCTCGTCGGGTCGCGAGGCCCAGACGGCGTGGTCGGTGTCGATCTCGATCACCGGGTCGCAGCCCGCGGCCTCGAGCATGCGCCGCTGGAGCGCGGGCTTCACGGCCCGGTCCTGGAGGCACATCACGTACGCGCGCGGCAGCGCGCTGAATGCATCGGCGTTCGGGCCGTCGAGCACCACCGGGTGGGTGAACGGCGCGATCGGCTGGCGGCCGCGGATGGACGCGGACCAGGCCGCCTGCTCGTCGTCGCAGCAGTGACACAGCGCCTCACGAACCGCCTCGGGCCGCATGGTCGCCACCGGCGGATCTCCGTCCACGACGAGGTTCGCCTGCACCTGGTCACCAGTCGCCTCGGGCAGCTGCGTGATGTCGATCAGGCTCTGGCCGTCCTGCGGCAGGAACGCCGCCACGTACACCAACCGAGTGACCTGCTCCGGGCACCGAGCCGCGGCCTGGGTGATCACCATCCCGCCCATGCTGTGTCCGACGAGCACCGCCGGCGGGCCGTCGGCGAGTGTCTCGCAGACCCGAGCGGCGTACTTGTCGAGCGTCACCTCGGCGACCGGCGTCTGATCCTCACCCGCCCCGGGAAGGTCGATCGCTTCGACGACGTGACCCGCCGAGCGCAGACCCGGCGCGACCCGGTCCCAGCACGCAGCGCGTCCGAACGCGCCGTGCACGAGCAGGATCCGCGCCATCAGCGACCCGACTTGACCATGAGCGTCGACGTTCGTGTCAAGGCGCGCGATCCTATCTGGAGGGGCAATCGGGCGGAGGTAGACTCTCCACCCGCTCGTGGCGCTTCACGAGCGCAGAGCGACGAGGAACTCGAGAGGGAGCGGATGGCTACAACGGCGCCGAAGGCTGGGGCATTCCCGAGCCCCTACGAGATCGAGACCCCGGAGGGGTGCGAGGGCTGGGAGCAGATGTACCCGTACTACGCGCTGTTCGACGAGCGCCGGCGCGACACGGACGAGAACCGGTTCTGGTTCTGGAACTCGATGCACTTCCCGGTGCCGATGCCGGCGTTCGACGTGATCTGCATCGACTCGCCCTACCAGGCGGTGGGGTCCTGGCAGAACCGCGTGTTCGCGGTACCGCCGGCGATGGGGATCGACTACCGGTGCGTGAACGGCTACATCTACATCTCGGGCAACCCCGTAACCGACCCGGCCAAGATCGCCGAGCGCGCCCAGTTCTTCCAGGCCCGCGCCGGCCACTACTTCGCGAACTGGACCGAGCTGTACGGCAAGTGGCGCGCGAAGATGGAGGCGCTGATCCGCGAGCTCGGGGAGCTCGAGGTCCCCGACCTCCCCGAGTACGAGCCCGACGAGGTCGCGTTCGGAGAGGACCGCAACACCGCTTTCTATGAGGTGCTCGACGCCTACGGCCGCGCGCTGCGGCTGAACGACATGATGTGGCAGCACCACTTCGAGTTCCTGCTGCTCGGCTACGGGGCCTACGGGACGTTCGTGGAGTTCTGCAAGGGGCACCTGCCCGACATCCCCGACCAGCACATCGCGCAGATGGTCGCCGGCATCGACGTGCTCCTGTTCCGGCCCGATGCCGAGCTGCGCCGGCTCGCCCGCCTCGCGATCGAGACCGGTGTCGACGCGGCGTTCCAACAGGGGCGCTCGCCGCAGGAGATCGACGCCGACCTCCAGCAGACCGACGCGGGTCAAAGCTGGCTCGCCGCGCTCGAGAAGATCAAGGATCCGTGGTTCAACATGGCCACCGGCGACGGCCTCTACCACTACTACCGGAGCTGGCTCGACGATCCGAGCATTCCGTACGCGTCGCTGATCGGGCACATCAGCGCGCTCAACGCGGGCGAGCAGATCGACCGGCCGACCGAGGAGATCCAGCGCGAGCGCGACCGGCTCGCGACCGAGTACGGCGCGCTGCTCGACGATGACTCGCGCGCGGCCTTCAACGACCTGCTGAACCTGTCGCGGACGGTGTTCCCGTACGTCGAGGAGCACAAGTTCTTCTGCGACTACTGGTTCCTGACGCGGTGGTGGAACAAGATCCGCGAGTTCGGTGACCTGCTCGCCCGCAACGAGTTTCTCGGGGACTCAGAGGACGTGTTCCAGCTCTCGCGCTACGAGGTCGCGAGCGCGCTCGACGAGCTGGTGCTGACCTGGGCGACCGGCGGCGTTGCGCTCGGGCCCAAGCACTGGCCGCCGATCGTCGCGCGCCGTAAGGAGATCCTCGAGAGGCTCGGCGAGTGGACGCCGCCGCCCGCGATC
>DATNKY010000689.1:0-2251 GCA_035603155.1 Solirubrobacteraceae bacterium | reverse complement strand
TCGCGATTCTCTCCTTGAGGTCCTGGTGCTGGTCGGCGAGGACCGCCCAGACGGCATCGGTCATCTCGGTCGACTCCTGCTCGGAGACGACTCCCTGTTCGATCAGCTGGCGCGCGAACAGTTCCCGGACCGACGGGTGCTTCTTGATCATCGTGTACATCTCAGGCTGCGTGTACGCCGGTTCGTCGGTCTCGTTGTGGCCGAACCGGCGGTAGCCGATCAGGTCGATCAGCACGTCGTGCCCGAACTCCTGGCGGAACGCGAACGCGAGCCGCACGGCGGCGATGCAGGCGGCCACATCGTCGGCGTTGACGTGGATGATCGGCACGTCGAAGCCCTTGGCCAGATCGGAGGCCCAGGTGGTCGAGCGGGCGTCGTCGGGATCGGTCGTGAAGCCGACCTGGTTGTTCTGAATCAGGTGGATCGTGCCGCCGACCGTGTAGCCGTCGAGTGCCTGCAGGTTGAGCGTCTCGGCGACGACTCCCTGGCCGGGGAACGCAGCGTCGCCGTGCAGCGTGACCGGGATCGCCGCGTTGGTGTCCTGGTGAGCATGCGGCCCCTGGCGAGTGGTCTGCGCCGCGCGGGTCGCCCCCGCCGCGACCGGGGCCACGAACTCCAGATGGGACGGGTTTGACTCGAGCCGGACGATGATCGACTCGCCGCCCGACAGCTGGTAGGAGCCCTGAGCGCCGTGGTGGTACTTGACGTCGCCGGTTCCCCCCTGGGGCAGGGTGGTGATCGGCTCGAGCGTGGACGAACCCTCGAACTCGGCGAAGATCGACTCGTACCGGCGGCCGAGGTTGTGCGCGAGCACGTTCAACCGCCCGCGGTGGGCCATCCCGATAACTACCTCCCGCGCTCCCTTCGTGGCCGACAGCTGGATCAGCTCGTCGAGCATCGGCACGGTCATGTCGAGCCCTTCGACCGAGAACTGCTTCTGGCCCAGGTAGGCCTTGTGCATGAAGCGCTCGAACGCGTCGACCTCGGTCAGCCGCTTGAGCAGCGCCTTCTGTTCCTCGTCGCCCAGCGGTTGGCGGAAGGTGCCCGACTCGATCGCCTCGCGCAGCCATAGACGCTGGCGGTGCGACGCGATGTGCTCGATCTCGTAGGCGATCGTCCCGCAGTAGGTCTCGCGCAGGTGCGGCAGTGCCTCGGCGAGCGTGTCGCCGCGGACGGACATCCGCAGGATGTGGGCCGGGATCTTGGCCATCAGCTCTGGCGTGAGGCCGAGCGGAGCCGGGTCGAGCGCCGGATCGCCCTCGGGCTGGCGCCCCAGCGGATCGAGCCGCGCGGCGAGGTGGCCGTGCGTGCGGTGGGCCTTGAGCAGCGAGGTTGCGGCCTGCACGGCGTTCAGCAATTCCTCGTCGACGCCGGCCGGGGCCGCGGGCGCAGCCGTCGGCGCGCCGGCCGTCGGCTCGGGCTCGGTCACCTCCGGCAGCGGCGGCAGTGCAATCCCAAGGTCGCGAAAAACGAGCTCGTAGAACTGCTCCTCGCCCTTGAGCAGAGCCTCGATCCGAGCCAGGAAGCGGCCCGACTCGGCGCCCTGGATCACCCGGTGGTCGTAGGTCGAGGTCATCGTCATGACCTTCTCGGCGCCGATCAGCTCGGCTACGTTCTCGAGGCCGACCGGATACGCGATCGAGCCCGTCGCGACGATCGTGCCCTGGCCGATCATCAGCCGGGGGACCGAGGCGATCGTGCCGATCCCACCCGGATTTGTGAGGGTCAAATTGCCGCCGGTCAGGTCGTCGGCGGTGAGCGTGTTGTCGCGCGCCTTCTCGACGAGCGCGTTGTACTGGGTGACGAACTCGGCGAAGTCGAGGCGCCCTGCGTCCCGGATCACCGGCACGATCAGGCTCCGCGAGCCGCCCTTGCGCTCGACGTCGACGGCCAGGCCGAGGTTGACGGCGCCGTCGCGGACACGGTGGGGCTTGCCGTCGACTTCGGCGAAGTGGTTCGCCATCACCGGCATCTCGTCGGTCCCGACGCGCGCGATCGCGTACGCGATCAGGTGCGTGAACGACACCCGGCGGCCGGCGTCCTTGAGCTGTCTGCGGCGCTGATCGAGGACAGTCACGGTCAGGGTGCGGAACGAGGTCGCGGTCGGGATCGAGCGGCTCTGCTCCATGTACCGCGCCAGGGCGGCGCCCGCGCCCTTGATCAGCTCGGCCCCGGGCGGCGCCTGCGCGGGTGGCGCTGCGGGCGCGCCGTTGCCGGCGGCGAGAACGTCTGACTTGGTGATCCGCCCGCC
>DATNKY010000567.1:0-5152 GCA_035603155.1 Solirubrobacteraceae bacterium | reverse complement strand
TTCCCCGAGCTCGTGGCGGCGCTGGTCCGCGAACCGACGGCCGAGCACGAGGCGTTGGTCGGGTCACTGCGCGAGGTCATGTCCCGTAATTCATTTCAGTCCTCGGCCAAGGCGGCGCTCGGCTTCCGTGGTGTGCCCGTCCGGGCGGACGTCCGTGCGCCGATGCTGCCGGTTGCCGGGGAGGCCGCCGAACGGCTGCGGTCAGAGCTCGAGCGGCTGCTCGGCGCCGAGCTCCTCGCGCGTCCGGTGCGCGCCTAGCTCAGCGGCGAGCGTCAGGCGAGGCGCCTCAGGGCGTCGCGGACGCTGCCCGGGACCTCGTACCACGGCAGGTGACCAGCGCCCGGCACGACCTGGAGAAATGCGTGGGGGGAGAGCTCGGCGCTCGCGCGCGCGGCCTGCCCCCACGGCATCGGGCTCGCCGCCCCGGCCACGATCCCATACGGCACCTCGCTGCTCGCGAGCCGCGAGGCGACGCCTTCGGTATCCGCGCTGATCTCGGACATGATCCCGGCGTACGCCTCGAGCGACATCGTCAGCGGCGGCATCGGCGGCACGTTCTCGGGATCGGCGAAGTACGAGCCCCACATGATCCGCAGGCTTTCGAGCGCGTCATCGGGAGTCCCCTGGCCCGCCATCGCCCGCTCGTCGAGTTCGCGCGCCCGTTCGCGAGCCTCCTTCGGGGCGCGGGCGCCCATCTCGGTCGCGAACGCCGCCATGCCGCCGTCGCCGACCACGCCGAGCGGATCGATCGCGAGCGCGCCTCGCAGCCGCTCTGGGCGGTCGGCGACCAGGCGCATCGCGAGGTAGCCGCCCCACGAGTGACCGGCGACCAGCGCCCGCTCCCAGCCGAGGCCGTCGAGCACCGAGACGACGTCGTCGATCGCCTGGACGATCGTGAACGGACCCTCGAGGGTGGATGGCTCAAGACCTCGTTGCTGAAAGGCCCCGACATGAAACTCGGGCTCGAGCTCGATACCGAGCCCATCGAGATACGAATAGCTCAAGCCGGGGCCGCCGTGGAGCAGCAGCACGTCGGGCCCGGAACCCGCGGTCCAACCGCGCAGCGAGCCGCCGTCGGCCTCAACCTCGAACTCCTCCCGCGCGCTCATCGCCTCAACCCGGTGGGGTGACGCCGCACAGATCGGCCAGCACCTCACCGGCGGCGTGGACCGGCAGCGCCCAAGTCTGTAGGCCGACGATCCCGTCGGCGCCGATCCCACCCTCGTGCTGAGCGCCCCTGACCGCGGTCGCGGTGTTGGCTCCGTAGTCGCCGTCGAGCGCCAGCACCGGGTTCGAGCTAGGCGCGAAATCACCGCGTCCTTCGTTGAGCGCCTTCTGCAGCTTCTCGACGACGCTTCCGTGCGAGCCCTCACTCAGGGTCGGCGGCTCCTGACGCCCGCCTCCGAGCGCCCCCCAAGTGGCCGGGCCGACGATCCCGTCGACGGTCAGATGAGCGCCCTTCTGGAACTCCTCGACCGCCGTCTTGGTCACCGGTCCGAACACGCCGTCGATCTGGCTGTCGCTCAGGGTCCGACGTACCAACAGATATTGCAACCACTTGACGACAGACCCCGTCGCCCCCTCAGAGATGGTCGCGGGTGTGGCCATGGTCCCCTCCGATCCTCGATGGTCAGCACCGCAGTGCAAACCTCATACGGCGCCCCGGTTGTGGGCCAGCGTAACGCAGACGAGCGTCTCGTTCCAGCTTCAGACGCCGCTCAGAGAGTTATAAGCGCCGCGCTGTAGGGCGGCACGTTGACCCGGTAACCGTCCGCGGTCCGGCTGGCGTGCGACTGCACCTCGTGTCCGTGCCAGCGGCCGTCGCTACCGATCCACTGGCCGCCGAACCGGATCCCGGACTTCGCGCCGGCTCTCGGCGCGGTCAGGCGACGGACCGTCACCGGCCGGGACCTGGCGTACGTCTTGAGCGTCGCATCTGCCGCTCGGGTGCCCTCGTTGAGCAGCAGCACGCTCGTCGTGGCGCCCTTGCGCACCGCCCACGCCTTCAGCTCGAGCGGCGACGACGCCGTCACCGTCGAGTCGAGCAGCGTCGCCGGGCCGTGAGTCATCTGGGAGAACAGCGCCAGTCCGTACAGCTCGGGACGGGGCTCGAGCTCCCCGTTCTTGAAGTGAAACGGAGCGTTGACGGTCGAGGGGCGGATGTGCATGTTGACGCCGCTGACGCCGCCCTTCATGAACGTGAACAGGGCGTCCGGCGCCCAGAGCGAGGTCGCGAACGTGTCCGCCACTCCCGGGTTGCCGCCGCAGCTGACGGAGTTCATCTCGGTCACGCGCATCTGCATGCCGTGTGAGTGGGCGAACTCGACACCCTTCGCGATGATGCCCTGCAGGCGCGTCATGTCGGAGCCGATCAGCAGCCGCGGGATCGTCGGATAGAGCGGTGAGCTGGGCGCCCAGCAGATCGAAGACCCGTACATGTGGATCGCGATGTAGCGAGGACCGAGCCGACCCAGCCCGCTGACCGCGGTCATCCAATCCGGCAGTGGATAGGTGATGTCCGGCGCGCCGAGCGTCACACCTGGGTCCGCTGCTCGCAGCGCACGCGCATAGGAGGTGAAATCGTGTCGGTAGTCGTTCGCCGAGTAGGCGTGCCACCAGTTCGTCGGCGTGGCGCGGTTGCTGCTGGCGACGTGTACCTGTACCAGCGATGGCTGGAAGTGGTACTGGTTCGGTTCATTGCCGACATCAACCGCCTCCAGGCCGTGCCGCGGCAGTGCCTGAACCGCCGCCTTGAGGAACCTCGTCTCCATCGTCGTCGAGTGGACGGCGAGGTTGAGATCGAGGATCACACGGAGGTTCTCCTGGCGCACGAGCGCGGACAGGCCATCCAGCCACGACTGGTCGAACGTGTACACCCCGTGAGACCAGTTGCTCGCGCTCGCCACAGGCCCCTCCCCGCCTGGGGTCGCCGCGTGGGCACCGGGTTTCGCGACTCCAGGTGGCGCCGGCTTGGGCTCCCACAGCGCGTGATCGGCCGATTTGCCGCCTAGCTTGAGAATCATCGGGCCGCCGTCCCGTGGCCGGATCATCGACAGCACCCGGTCGAACACCGCCCCCTGATGCTCGAAGGTCGGAAGCTCGTTGTACTCCATCGAGAGTCCGAAGAAGGCCGGCGGGACCGGTCGTCCGCGGCCGCCGAACGTGACCATGGCGCCGATCGCGGGGGCCCCGGCGGCCGAGGCGTTCGCGCCAGAGGAAGCTGTCGTGGCCGGGTGCCTCGAAGCGGACGCGGTCCAGGAGACCGGGGAGCGCGCGCCGGCGACGACATCGGCGCGCGACGCGCCGGCGATCACGGCGCTGCCGAGCGTCGCGACGAGCGCCGCGCGTGCCAACGACCCGAAGGCGGCCGAACCTGTCCGCACGGCGCTCCTGCGCATCGATTTTGTCTTGCGCCCCAACACCCTCCCGAACCGGTTGCACATAACACAAGAAATCGCCGGCTCGCACCGGCGACTCGGGCGGCGATGCTACCTGGGCGCGGCGACGATCGCCAAATGCCAACCGATCCAGGTCACGATCCCGTAACAGCGCCACCGCCCCATCCCACGGGGGCGCCGGTTCCCTTTTCCGTGCGGGCGGGCACAATGCCCTTGATCGCATGGAGGGCCATCCCGCCGAAGCCCCGAGACACGAGCCGCGTGCCGGCCAGGTGGTACTGCCACGGGTCGACGCGGAACTCGCGCCATCCGATCAGGTCCGGGTCCTGTACCGGCTCAGCGACCCGGCGCTCTCCGAGCTCGGCCTCGACGAGTTTCTCGACGAGCTGCTCGTCCGCGTCCGCGATGCCCTGTCGGTCGACACGGTCGCGATCCTGCTGATGGACGAGGAGGGTCAGCAGCTCGTAGCTCGAGCTGCGAACGGGATCGAGGAGGAGGTCGAGCAGGGAGTCCGGATTCCGCTCGGGTTGGGCTTCGCGGGTCGGATCGCAGCCGAACGGGCGGCGATCTTCATCGCCGACGTCGATCACGCGGACATCCTGAACCCGATTCTTCGCGAGAAGGGCATCCGCTCTCTGCTCGGCGTGCCGCTGATCGTCGAAGGTGACCTGATCGGCGTGCTCCACGTCGGGTCGCTGCACCCGCGAACGTTCGGCGAGAGCGACCTGGCCGTGCTGCAGGTCGCCGCCGTCCGGGCCGCCCCGGGGATCGAGCGGGCACGGCTCTTCTCGGCGCTCGAGCAGGAACATCGCGTAGCGATCCTGCTCCAGCGCAGCCTGCTCCCCAAGCGGCTTGCCCAGATCGTCGGCGTGACCGCCGCGGCGCGCTATCTCCCGGCGACCGACGAGGTCGGAGGCGACTGGTACGACGTGTTCGAGCTACCGCGCGGGCGGGTCGGCGTGGCGATCGGCGACGTCGTGGGTCATGGGCTGCGGGCCGCGACTTTGATGGGGCAGCTGCGGACCGCGCTCCACGCATACGCGATCGAGGACCGTGGACCGGGTTCGACGCTCGAGTTCGTAGACCGATTCATCCAGGCGATGCCCGACGACGCGATGGCCACGGCCGCGTACGCGGTGCTAGATCCACTCGATGGGACGATTCGCGTCGCGAGCGCCGGCCACCTACCTCCGGTGATCGTCGGCGAGAGCGGCGGCAGGCTCCTCGAGGTCACGCCGGCGACGCCCCTGGGAGCGTTTTCGTACGGCGCGTACCGAGAGCACGAAATGGTGCTGAGACCCGGGGAGACGCTGATCTTCTACACCGATGGGCTGATCGAGCGCCCCGAGGTGCCACTTGAACGCAGCATCGACGAGTTCGTGGACCGCGTATCCGGGGCCACCTCGGCCGAGGACGCCTGTCGGCTCGCGGTGGCGAATCTGGTCGCGGCCGAGAAGCTGCGCGACGACGCGGCGGTGGTCGCGATCCAGAACGTCACCGTGCCGGCCGAGTTGCGGATGTGGCTGCGAGCCGACCCGCGGGTGCTGGCAGACGTCCGGCGGGCGCTACGCCGCTGGCTGCGCGATCGCGGTGCCGACGAGCGGTCCTCGAACGAGATCGTGCTCGCGGTCTGCGAGGCGTGCACGAACGCGATCGAGCACGCCTACTCGCCGGCGCCGGCCCACTTCGAGCTTCGCGCGCGCGCCGACGGCGAGCTGCTGGAGATCGTCGTCACCGACAGTGGACAATGGCGG
>DATNKY010000186.1:0-6119 GCA_035603155.1 Solirubrobacteraceae bacterium | reverse complement strand
GGCCGGGCGACTGGTTATAGAGCGTCCCCCAACTTCCCATCTGAAGCGACTGCGTCGAGTACGTGTAGGCGCTCGTGTCGGCGGCAATGCGCTGTTCGTTGATGCCGAATACTGGCGCGATATCGACCTCTCCGGTCTCGAACAGGTTCGCCCCGGTGGTCTCGTCCGTCGCGACTCGGTCGATGATCTTCGTCGGTATCCCTGCCTTGTGCGCCGTCCAGCCCTCCGGGCCCCAGTCGTAGTTCTTGCGCAGCGTGAAGACGTACGTAGACCCGCGCTGGCTGGCCCCTGCGTCGTACACATATGGGCCGCTGCCGTTCGGTCCGGCGCTAAGGCTCTTCGGGTGGGCGACGCCCGCGGGGCAGATAATTGGAGTCAGGTACGGTATCGAGAACGCTAGGGGCAGCACGTTGTACGGCTTGGTCAGCGTGACTCTGACCGTGTTCGAACTGGTGTCAGCAGTGATGCTCTTCACCGCGCCCGGACCGGTGAGGTATTGCAGGTACGGCGCGGCGGTCGACTTCGCCGCGTCGTACTTGAGGCTGTTGGCGACGACGGCCGCCGTCACCGGCGTGCCATCGGAGCATGTCGGGCCCTTGCGAATCGTGAACGTCACCGAGTTGGGAGTCGTAGTCCACGAGCTCGCGAGATACGGCTCGAGCTTGCCGCCCGGCGTGAGGTACAGGAGACGATCGTATGTCATCGCAATCGCCTGCACAGCCATGTTCGGCGCCCCCGTCTTGGCCGGATCAAACGTGTCCAGATCGTCGATCGAACGGATAGTCACTGTCCCGCCAGGACCGGATGCGACGGCACCTCCCCCTGAGCTCGTCTGTTTCGCGACGTTTCCGCTCGAGCTGGAGCTGGAACTCGACGAGCCTCCGCAGGCGGCGAGCGTCAGAGCAACGAGCACGGTGGCCGCCAGGGTGCTCCCAGCGCACCGCGCCAACGTTACGAGACGCCGCGCTCGTGGGAGAGACCTGGGAGGACGTTCGCGCAGGCTTCTCGTGCGACGCCCTCGGCCTGGCCTAATGACAGGCATTGAACAGACGTGATGTACCGGCCGGAATGACAATCAGCATCTGCCCGTCGCCTTTCATTCACGAGATTGCTGCCGACGCAATCCGAGACGTCACATCAACCCGCGCCGGTCCGGAAAGAGTCGGTCTGTTTTTGTAACCCGATCAGTCGTTTTGCAAAACGCACGCTACCGCCGCAACCTGACGCTGTCAAGAATGCCCACCGACGTTCGTCCTCGTCCTCGGCTCGCAGTTGGACGACCCCCCGGAGGTGGTCAGGCCGGCGCGGCGGCAGAGCATCTTGATCTCAGTGACCTGGCGTAGGCAAGTCTGCTCCTTGCCGGCCTGCACAGCCCCAACTGGGGCGAGGCGAACCCGAGCGAGACCGCAGTCTGGACTACCCGCCGAGGCTTTCAGCCGCCAGCGAGACGCTTGACAGCAGGCCGAGTGAGTCGGTCTGATTCTCAGTCATGTCAACGGTTACAGGCTCACGGATTGCGCCGGCTGTCACGCCGTAACCTCCCCCTCCTCGATCCTCGTCGACGGCGGAATAGCTGACGGGTAAGGCTGCTCAGGCCCCTCGACCAAGAACACCCGACCGATCCGGTTGAGGAGCTCCGGCCGGGCCTGCCGCAGCCACATCGCCACGATGATCCCCGCCAGCAGGACGCCGAGGACGCAGTAGGGGAAGACGTTGAACGGCGACGCCGGAACTGGATAGAACGTGCCGACGAGTGGGATTCCGAACGTGCCGATCGCCAGCAGCGGCAGGATCAGGTGCAGGAACGGGTTGAAGTCGGCCTTGAATTGGCGCCGGAAGGCGACGATCACGGCGACGCTGACGGCGATGAACACGATGATCAGGGACAGGCCGGACAGCGCTCCGATGTAGGCGAAGGTGAGGAAGCCGCCCTGACTGATCGAGACCGGGAGCCCGACCACCAGGGCGATCACGCCGACCGTGGCGACGGCTACGTGGGGGGTCTTGTACTTCGACAGTGACGAGAGCTGATGGGGGAGCATCCGTTCGCGCCCCATCGCGAACAGCATTCGTGTGGCGGCGTTGAAGGCCGCAAGGACAAAGGCCATCGTGCTCAGCGCGACCACCAGGTCGATCAGCCAGGCCCAGCTCGAGTTCCAGAAGATCCCGGTCAGGTAGGTCAGCTCGGCCGGGTTGGCGGCGAACGCGGCCATGTTCTTCGGCGCGACGCCCTGGGACTCGGAGTAGGAAACCAGCAGGTAGAAGAGCCCGACGAGGATCACCGCCCCGAAGATGCCGCGCGGGATCGTTCGGCGCGGATTGGTCGATTCCTCGCCCAGCACGGCGCCTGACTCGAACCCCGTGAAGATCACGACCGTGAAGACCATCGCGAGGGTGATGTCACTGAATTTATGGTTCAGCGTGTGAGACGGATTGAACGGCTGAATCCCGTGCAGGCCCGGGCCACCCTTGCCTAGGATCGTCACTGCCAGTGCGACGATGACCAGGATCTCGATGCTGAGCACGATCAGGTCGACCGAGGCGGAGGTGGCGATCCCGCGGAACGCGAGGAAGATGACCACCGCCAGGACCACCACGAGGAGCACGTTCTCGTTGATTGACCACCCGAATGCGTCGCTGAAGAACTGTGAGAAGAAGGTGCCGGTGGCGCCGATCCCCGCGGGCACCCAGAGGATGTAGGCGAAGGTCATCATCCAGCCGGTCACGAATCCGGCCTCCGGTCCAAGGCCCACGGCGTTATACGTGTACAAGCCGCCGGCGCTCGGCAGCCGCTGAGCCATCTGGGCGACGCTATTGCTGGCAAACAGGGCGCCCAGGAATGCCAGCAGGACGACGAACGGCGTGGCGAAGCCGGCGAAGCTGAACGCGGCCACCAGCCCCAACGCGATCGACGCCGCGGGGCCGATGAAGGCAGCGGTGAACGCGATCACCCTCGGTAGCCCGACCGCGTCGCGCTGCAGCTCCGCGTGCGTTTCACTCATTCCGGCAGCAGGCTGCGATGTGCTCATCGTCGACTCCTCGGCGTCCGTGTTTCGGCGGTCGCCACGCGCTGGCCTCGTTCACAGAAGCCATTCCGGGACCGGTTAGGGCGGCGCGATCCTAATCGATTTGGATCCGATGTCAACCCTCGAACTGACTCACTGAGCCTCAAACGCGGACATTCCGCGCCTCTTCCGAACAAGTTGGATCCAAAATCATTGCTAGGGCTGGAACGGCGCGATATGCTCGCGACCCCGCCGAGCCGATGAGCACGACACCAGCCACCCACACCAATCGCCTCTGGCACCCGTTCTCGGACATGAGCAAGGTCGCGGGCCACGAGCTCGTGCTCGACCGTGCCGAAGGGGTCTGGCTGTGGGACCGCGACGGGAAGCGTTACCTCGACGCGACCTCGAGCCTGTGGTACTCGAACATCGGGCATGGCCGGGAGCGGATGGCGCAGGCCATCGGCGCGCAGATCCGCAAGCTCGACGCCTACTCGACCTTCGGTGATCAGGCCAACGAGCCGGCCATCGAGCTCGCGAATCGCCTCGCCGCCCTGTCTCCGCTCGATGACGCGCGGGTATTTCTCACCACCGGTGGTGGCGACGGCATCGAGACCGCCGCGAAGCTGGCTCGCCTGCATTTCACCGCGCTGGGCGAGACGGACAGGATGCACGTGATCGGACGCACCGAGGGCTTCCACGGCGTGTTCGGATTCGGGACCACGATCGGCGGCATCGAGATGAACCGCAGCGGCTTCGGTCCGCTGGTCGGCGACGTGTCGCTGGTCGCGCATGACTCGGTCGAGGCGCTCGAGGAGGAGTTCAACCGGATCGGGCCCGAGCGCGTGGCGGCGTTCTTCTGCGAGCCGGTGATGGGCGCCGGCGGCGTGCTGCTGCCCGGGGAGCGGTATATCGAGGGAGTCGCGGCCCTGTGCGAGCGCCACGGCGTCCTGTTCGTCTGCGACTCGGTGATCTGCGGCTTCGGCCGGCTCGGGACCTGGTTCGGGATCGAGCGCTTCGAAGCGTCAGCGGACATGATCGTGTTCGCCAAGGGCGTCACGTCCGGCTACCTCCCGCTCGGTGGCGTCGTGACGAGCGGCCGAGTCGCAGAGCCCCTATGGTCACCGGAGACCGCGCGACCGTTCCGGCAGGGCACCACGTACGCCGGCCACCCGACCTGCTGCGCGGCGGCGCTGACGAACCTGGACATCATCGAGGAGGAGGGTCTACTCGCCCGCAGCCTCGAGCTCGAGAGCCAGCTTGCCGACGTTCTGCACGCGGCCGCCGACGACGCGTCCCATGCCGGCGACGTGTCGGAGGTTCGGGCTGGATTTGGTTTTCTCGGCGCGGTCGAGCTTGCCCCCGAGCTGCTGGCCGCCGACCCCGGCTTGGTCGCGAAGTTGGGATTGGCGGTCCGCACGCGGGGCGTGATGGTGCGACCGCTCGGAAGCTCAATCGCGGTCTCGCCGCCACTGATCTGCACGCGGGAGCACCTCGACCTGATCGGCGACGCGATCTCCGGCGCGCTGGCTGAGACCGTCAGCTCCGCACCGGCACGGACGACATGAGCTCGCCGATGCGGCTCTACGCGCTGCACTGCGGCGGGGATGTGACGGACATGGCCACGTTCGACCCGTTCGACGAGAAGGTCGGCACCAAGGTCTACAACCCGTACTTCATCTACGTGATCACGCACCCGCAGGGAACGGTCCTGTTCGACAGCGGCGTGCATCCGGCGATGCGAACCGACCCCGAATCGCGGCTTGGCGAGGTTGCCGGGTCATTCCAGGTGCAGATGACAGCCGATGACCACATCGAGAGGCGCCTGGCGACCATCGGGATGAAGCCGAGCGACATCGACATCGTGGCCCAGTCGCATCTGCACTTCGACCACGCGGGCGGGCTCGAGTGGGTGCGCCACGCCCCCGTGCTCGTGCAGCGAGATGAGCTCGAGTTCGCTCTGGACCCACCGATCTACCAGCGTGACATCTATGTGCAGGCCGACTTCGATCACGACCTCGACTGGCAGCAGCTCGACGGCGACCACGACATCTTCGGCGACGGCCGAGTCGTGGTCCTGAGCACGCCCGGCCACACCCGCGGCCACCAGTCGCTGATGGTCAAGCTCGATAGCCAGGTCGTGATCCTGCTCGCGGACGCGGCGTACCTACTGGCCAAGATGCGAGCACGTCTGTTACCAGGAATCCTGTGGAGCCCGGACGCAATGATCGCCACATGGGACCGCGTCGAGGCGCTCGAGCGCGAGCACGAAGCGCTGCTGATGACGACCCACGACCTCGACTACGAGGAACGGGTCAAGCTCGCCCCGGGAGCGTGGTACGAGTGACCACGGGCGATCCGGCAGTCGAGAAAAAGCTCGACGAGATCCGCCGGCGGGCGACGATGATCCGCCGCGAGACGATCCGGCTGATCGACGTCGCCGGCAGCGGTCACTACACGAGCGTCTATTCCGCCGCCGAGCTGCTGGCCACCCTGTATTCGGGCGTGATGCGACTGGCCGAGGACCCGGACTGGCCCGAGCGAGATCGGCTGATCCTGTCCAAGGGCCATGTCGCAGTGGGGGTGTATCCGCTGCTGGCCGAGCGCGGCTATATCGAGCCCGAGGTTCTCGACGAGTACACGCGGCTGGGTAATCCGCTCGGCGATCACCCGGACATGCGGCGCGTCCGGGGGATCGACTTCTCCTCCGGCTCACTCGGCCACGGGCTGTCGATCGGAGTCGGGATGGCGAATGCGGCGCGGCTGCGAGGCTTTGACGACGTTCGGATCTGGATCCTGCTGGGTGACCAGGAGCTCAACGAAGGACAGGTGTGGGAGGCGGCTCAAGCCGCGTCGCACTTCAAGCTGGGGAACATCTGCGCGATCGTCGATCGCAACCAGATGGGACTCGACGGCTTCACCGAGGACGTGATGACGATCGAGCCGATCGCGGGACGGTTCGCAGCGTTTGGCTGGGACGTCGTGTCTGTCGACGGCCACGACCCGGCGTCGCTGCTGGCGACCTTCGGCTCGCTGCCGCCGACGACGAGCAACACTCCGACGTGCGTGATCGCCAACACCGTCAAGGGCAAGGGAGTCAGCTATATGGAGCTC
>DATNKY010000087.1:0-8685 GCA_035603155.1 Solirubrobacteraceae bacterium | reverse complement strand
GAGCCCATCCATGTCGGGCATCATCATGTCCAGCAGCGCGACATCGAACTGGGCGCCCGAAGTGATCAGCGCGAGCGCCTCGGTTGGCAGCTCGACGGCAATCGGCTGCATCCCCCACGCTTGCGCATGCCTGGTGACGATCTCCCGGTTCGTCGCGTTGTCGTCGACGACGAGAATCCGCTTGCCCGCGAGCTGCGGCGGGCCCTCATCGACAGCGATGGTCGCGGGCACCTCCGCCTCCCGTGCTGTCAGTTCGATAACGAACGTCGAGCCGTTGCCCTCCTCGCTGGTCACCGACATCGTCCCGTTCATCATCTCGACAAGCCGCTTGGAGATCGCGAGTCCCAGGCCCGTGCCCCCGTAGCGACGAGTGGTCGAGGCGTCCACCTGGCTGAAGGACGCAAACAGCCGGTTCATCCGGTCTGGCGGAATGCCGATGCCGGTGTCGCGGACGGCGAGGCGAAGTCGATGCGAACCGACGCCGGCCAGCTCGGCACTGACGTGTACCACGACCTCTCCCCGCTCGGTGAACTTCACAGCATTCGAGAGCAGGTTGAGCAGCACCTGTCGCAGGCGGGCCGCATCGCCGACGATCCCTGCCGGCGTGTCTTCGTCGATCAGGCAGCCCAGCTCGATCTCCTTCTCCCAGGCATGCGGCGCGACGATCTCGAGCGCACCTTCGATGCAGTCTCGTAGATCGAATGGTGCGTGCTCGAGCTCGAGCTTGCCGGCCTCAATTTTCGAATAGTCGAGGATGTCGTCGATCACGCGCAGCAGGGCGTCCCCGCTCGAGTGGACGACCTCCGCGAACTCGTGCTGTTCGGCCGTCAGCTCGGTACGGAGCAGAAGGTCGGTCATACCGATCACGGCGTTCATCGGGGTCCTGATCTCATGACTCATCGTCGCGAGGAAGGCACTCTTCGCCCGCGTCGCCGCCTCCGCCTCCTCCTTCGCCGCACGCGCGTCCTCGAACAGCCGCGCGTTCTCGATTGCCGTCGCGGCCTGCTGCGAGAGACCGACTAAGAAGTTCAGATCCTCCTCGGTGAACTGAGCCTTGTCGCCATAGCGCCAGACGGCCATCATCCCGATCAGACGCTCGCGGGCCAACAGCGGCGCGACGATCAGCCGCTCCGCCTCGTCTTCCCGGGTCCCCGGGATGGTCAGTGCTCGCGGGTCGCCGTTGGGATCGTTGATCACCTCGGCCGCGGCCCGCGCGGCGAGCTCGCCGATGATGCCGTCGCCGACCCGGATCGTGTTGGCCTTGATCTCCTCAGCGCTCTTGCCGAGCACGACCGTGGCCCGCAGCCTCGCCCCATCGCCGTCGGCGAGGAACACGGCACTCGTTTCGCCCTCGAGCAACGCCTGGGCACGCTCAGCGATTCGGCCGAGGATCGCGATCGGGTCGAGCATCGCCAAGACCTCGCGCCCGAGTTCGGCGAGCGCAGCGGTCTCGCTCGCGCGGCGGCGAGTCTCGAGGTAGAGCCGCGCGTTCTGGATCGCGGCGCCCACGCTCGCGGCGAGCGTCGACAGCAGGTGAACATCTGACTCGCCGAAGCGCCCCTCGTCGTCGGCGTCTTGGACGCTGATGACTCCGATCGCGTCGTCTCCGAGGAGGATCGGTACGCCCAGATACGATCGGACGTCGGTCCCGACGCGCTGGGTTTCGAGCGGCTCGAAGTCAGTTGCCTGGTTGAGTAGGAGAGGCTGGCGTGAGGACAGGATGTGCGACGTCAATCCCTCTCCGAGAACGAGCGGCTGTGTGGCCTGCCGCTCTCCGTGCTCGACGTAGTACGGGAACTCGATCAGACCGGTAGTCGGGTGGCGTAGCGCCACATAGACGATGTCAGCCTCGAACGTGCTACGCATCTGCTCGCCGACGAGCTCGATCAGGGTGTCGAGGTCGAGCTGGGCGGCGAGGGCCTGCCCAACGCTGTTCACGGTCGCCAGTTCGGCGACGCGCTGGCGTGTCTCATGGATCAGCTGTGCGTTCTCGAGCGCGACGCCCAGACTGCCGGCGATCGTTGAGAGGAGCTGCTGGTCAGAGGCACTGAACGCGTGCTCTCGGTCCAGGTTCTGGATCGAGATCACTCCCGTTGACCGGCCGCCGACGACCAGCGGCTGGAAGATCGCCGATCCGTTCGAGGCCTCGCCGGCGATGGCCATCGGGTTGCCGTATTCGGCCGCCACGGCGGCCGCGTTCTCGAGGATCGCGAGCGGCTCGCGCGTCTCCATCACGTGCTTGCGAAAACCGATCACCGGAACGGTCACGTCGGGGAACTTGACGCCGCGCTCGATCTGGTAGACGAAGCGGATGATGCCCGCGTCCGCGTCGTGAATGCCGATGTCGACGACTTGGGCGTCGAACACCTCCCGGAGCTTCTCGCCGACCAGGTCGTAGATCGCCTCCTCTTTGAGCTCACCTGCGATCGACTCCTGCACGCTGTTGATCAACGCGAGCTCGGCGTTGCGCTGCCGCGTCTCGTGAAGCAACCGCACGTTTTCGAGCGAGATGCTCAGACTCGCTGCGAGGGTCTCCAGCAGCTGCCGATCGGAGTCAGTGAAGGCGTGCTCGCGGTCGAGGTTCTGGAGCGAGATCGCGCCCGTCGCCTTGCCCTGGGCGACGAGCGGTACAAAGAGGATGGACTTCGCCGCCTCACCCTCCAGCACGGTTGGATTGCCGTAACGCTCCGTCTCTTCGAGCATGTTCTCGTTGAACAGCAGCGTCTCGCGCGTCTCCATCACGTGTTTGCGGAAGCCGATCAGCTCGATCGGCTCGTCTGGCCAGCGCACGCCGCGCTCAATCGTGTACGGGAAATGGATCAGGCCTGACGCCTCGTCGTAGATCCCGATATCGACGACTTGAGCGTCGAACACGTCGCGGATCCGGTCGCCGACGAGGTCGTAGATCGCCTGCAGGTCGAGGTCGCCCGCGAGCGCCTCCTGCACGCTCGTGATCAGCGCCAGCTCGGCATTGCGCTGCGCGAGCTCGGAGGCGAGATCGACGTCGGCAGTCATTGGTGTTTCTGCGGCGTCACGAGGCGGCTCAGGCTTCGCACGACTTTTGGAAGACGAGACAGGCAGTCTGCACACGAGCCCACTCCTGCTCAATCGCCTCCACACGTGCGAGCACGATGTCGAGGTGACCTGCTGCGGCCGCCGCCTCCGTCTCCTCACAGAGCGACGCGAGCTGCACCGCTCCGAACGTCCGCGCGTTGCCCTTCAGCGTGTGCGCCGCCCTCCTCGCCCCCACCGCATCTCCCGAGGCCGCTGTCAGGCGCAGCGATTCGAGCTGTGCCGGGGCGTCCGTCACGTAGTCGCCGATGAGCTCGGCAAGGAACTCCGGATCGCCGCCGACGCTCTGCAGCAACCGCGCCATCACGGCTTCGTCCAGTGCGCTCGTCATATCACCCCGGTGCGGCAGCCTACAGCGTCCCGTCTGGCCCTCCAAGCTTCGGAGCTTGACCCGGCTGCCTCGAGAAGAGAGGATCTCGGCGACGCCGAGTGACCACCACGATCCTCATCGCTGACGACGACGTCGTCAGTAGAAAACTTCTTCGGCGTCTCCTCGAGCAGGACGGTCACGAGGTCCGAGCGGCGGCCAACGGAGCCGAGGCACTCGAGCTGTTCGCCAAGCAGCCGAGCGACGTGGTCCTCCTCGACATTGTCATGCCGGGGGTGGACGGCATCTCCGTCCTCGAGCGGCTCAAGGCGACCCCCGGGTCCGAGCACGTTCCCGTGATCATGATCTCCGCGGTCGATGAGACTGACAGCGTCGTGCGCTGCATCGAGATAGGCGCCGACGACTACCTCCCAAAGCCGTTCAACCCTGTGCTCCTCAGAGCCAGGATCAACGCAGGGCTGGCGAAGAAGCGCCTCCACGAAATCGAACGCGCACGAGTCCACGATGTCTTCAGCCGCTTCCTTCCCGAGCACGTCGTCGACGACGTGCTGCAACGGACAGACGACAACCTGCGCCTCGGCGGAGTTCGCACCGTCGGGACCGTCATGTTCACGGACCTGCGCGGGTTCACCTCGTTCTCGGAGAATCGCTCTCCCGAGCTTGTCATCGCCGCGCTCAACCACTACTTCGGCGAGACAAGCGACACGATCCTCGAGCACGGCGGAACGCTCGTCGCGTACCGCGGTGACGGGTTCCTTGCCGCATTCGGTGCCCCGATCGAAGTCGAGGACCACGCGGATCGAGCCCTCGCGACCGCTCGCGACATCGTCGACATCCGCCTCCCGCGCTTCAACGCCTGGCTGCGCTCCAACGCGCTCGGCGAGGAGGTGCGGATGGGCATCGGCCTGAACAGCGGACCGTTCATGTCAGGCAACGTCGGCTCGCTCCGGCGGCTCGAGTACACCGTGAACGGTGACACCGTCAACACCGCCTCGCGGATCGAGGGGCTGACGAAGACGGTCGGGGGGCCGATCCTGTTATCGGAGTCCACGCGCGCCGCACTCCTGGACCCGCCGGATGATCTCCGGCCGGTCGGTGAGGTCGAGGTCCGCGGGCGACAGTCGGGCGTCTCGCTCTGGACGGTCGAAGGCGCCGGCCCGAGCGTTTTGCAAGCGCCCGCAGGATCTGGCGGCGCCCAAGCCTAAGCCTCGCCGGCCTGGGAGTCATCGATCTCAAGGGATCACCCCTGCTGGTAGGCGGTTGCTTTACAAACACGGGCCGGTCGGGCATGCTCGAAGCGTGGGCGATGTCAGCGTGTCCCTGTTGGGCGGCTTCGCGGCGGCTGTCGACGGCGTGCCGGTCCCCGACGCGGCGTGGCGGCTGAAGAAGGCGCGCGAGCTCGTGAAGCTGCTCGCGCTCGCGCCTGGCCACCGGCTGCACCGCGAGCAGGTGATGGATGTGTTGTGGCGCGACCGCGAGCCGGCAGCGGCCGCGAACAACCTTCACCAGGCGGTGTATGTGGCCCGGCGGGCGCTCGACGGGAACGCGATCGTGGTACGGGAGGAATTGCTCCATCTCGCCGCGGACGTCGACGTCGATCGGCTGGTGGTCGCCGCTGCCGATGCCCGCCGGGCGAGAACGCCGGCCGCGTACCGTGCGGCGCTCTCGCTGTACGGCGGCGAGCTGCTGCCGGAGAACCGATACGACGACTGGGCCGAGGCGAGACGGGACGAACTGACCGAGCTGGCCGAGGAGCTCGCCGATGGGGCCGCCGTCGGCCCGGCCGACCCCGGCGGGCCGTCTCCCCTGCCGGTGGACGCGAGCTCGTTCGTGGGGCGTGACCGCGAGCTCGCGGAGCTCAAAGCGCTGCTGCGCAACACGCGTCTGCTGACGCTCGCCGGTACCGGCGGGGTTGGCAAGACGCGCCTCGCGCTCGAGCTCGCCCGCTCGGCCGAGCGGTCGTACCCGGGCGGTGCCGTGCTCGTCGAGCTCGCCGCGCAAGAGGACGCTCGGCTCGTCCCCGACCAGGTCGCGGCCGCGCTCGACGTCCAGGCTCCGCCCGGGCAGGAGCTGATCGACGCGGTGGTCGAGTTCCTCTCGCCGCGGTCTCTGCTGCTGGTCCTCGACAACTGCGAGCACCTGCTCGCGGAGACGGCCGGGCTGGCGGACACGCTGCTGCGGTCCGCGCCTGCGCTCACCATCCTGGCGACGAGTCGCGAGCCGCTCCGTGTCCCGGGCGAGGTCGTGTTCCGGGTTCCGTCGCTTGACATCCCAGACCCCGAGCAGAAGGCCGAGCCGCGGGAGCTCATGGGTTACGAGGCCGTGCGACTGTTCGTCGAGCGAGCGGATCGGGCGTCCGGCTTCGTGCTCGATGATGAGAACGCGGTGGACGTTGCCCGTATCTGCTTTCGCCTGGACGGCCTGCCGCTGGCGCTCGAGCTCGCCGCCGGCCGCGTTGGAGCGCTCGGCCCCTCGGCGATCGCCGGAAGGCTTGACGATCGCTTCCGCGTACTGCGCAGCGTGAGCCACGCGTCACCGACGCGACAGCAGACGCTCAAATCCGCGCTGCAGTGGAGTCACGACCTCCTCGAGCCGGACGAGCGGATTCTCTTTCGTCGGCTCGCGATGTTCGCCGGTGGGTTCGAGCTCGGGGCGGTCGAGAGCGTGTGCGCCTGGGGCGAGGTGGACCGTTCGGGCATCGCCGACGTCCTCGCACGGCTCGTTGAGAAGTCGCTCGTCGCCGCCGACGAGGGCTCCTCTCGCGAGCGACGCTACCGCCTGCTCGAGACCGTTCGCGTGTACGCGCGCGAGCGGCTCGACGAGGCGGCGGAGACGTACGCGCTCGCGCAGCGGCACGCCAACTGGGCGCTCGCGTTGGCCGAGCAGGAGCGCGGCTCGCCACGGCTCGATCGCGAGGCCGCGAACCTGCGGGTCGGCCTCGACACGCTGCTCGACCGCAGGCCGAATGGCGCGCTGCGTTTGTGCGTCGCGCTGTGGCGGTTCTGGCTGCGCCGGATTGAACTCCATGAGGCGCAGCGCCGGTTCGACGAGGCGCTCGCCGCGGCCCCGGAGCGCACTGCGCTTCGAGCCCAGGCGCTGCTCGGCGCAGCTGCGATCGATTTCCGCAGCGGCGCGCTGTCCCGCGGGCTCCCGCTGGCCGAGCAGAGCCGTGCGCTCGCATCGGAGATCGGCGATGCGCGCGCCGAGTGCCGGGCGCTTCAGTTCTTGGGAGAGTTCGGTCTCGCGAGCGATGCCGCCGATGTCGGGATGCCGTGGCTCGAGCGAGCACTCGAGCTCGCGCGACGCGAGGGCTTCGCCGCCGCCGAGGCGATCTGCGTGTACTCAGTCGGTGTTGCTCACTGGAGCCTCGGGGATCTGCCCCGCGCCGAGCAGCTCGTGGCCCGCAGCATCGAGCTGTTCGGGCCGCTCGCCGGCTCGCCCGAGCGGATTCTGTCCCCGGTCAACATCGCGGAGATCCGGAGGAGCCCACCCGGCGGCCGCCCGCGACTGCGAATCGTGTTCGAGGACACGCTCCAGCCCTTCGCCGAGATCTCCTGCGACACGGCGATCAGCTACATCCTGGCAAACCAGGCCGGGATCGCCAGCGCTCGCGGCGACCTTCGACGGGCGCGCGCGCTGCTCGACGAGAGCGCAGCGCGATTCGAGGACGCGGGCTACGAGCCCGGCAAGGCAGCGGTGCTCGTCCGCCGCGCTTACCTCGAGCTTGCCGAGGGCGCGCTCGCGACGGCCCGTGAGCATCTCGAGCAGGCACTCGAGCTTCGCCGTGCCCAGAGTGATCGGCGCGGTCTCGGGCTGGTGCTCGCCGGACTCGGTCTGATCGATACGGCAGCCGGCGAGTACGCAAGCGCGGACCGCCTGCTGGCGGAGGCCCGCGAGCTGTTTCGGCGTGCCGGTGATCGGTGGGGGCTCGGGAGCACCCTCTGGCGGACGGCTGATCTCGCGTTCGCGCGCGGGAACGTCGACGACGCAGAGGTCGCGCTCCTTGAAGCCCGCGCGGTCCTCGGGGCGACGGGTCGGGAGCGATGGATCGCAAATACGGTGGTCGGGCTCGCGGAGATCGCACTGCTACGGGGCGATCTGCAACGGGCATGCGCACTGTTCGCCGACGCGCGCGACCGCTACGCCACCCGGGATGACGCGCTCGGCGTGGCGGAGGTCGAGGAGCGGCTGCGCGGCCTCTGCTAAGGGTCGGCTAAGTCCGCGCAAAGCGTCGCCGGTTAGAACCCCCGGCACCTCGTAATCAAAGGAAAGCGAACATGAGCCACACGATTACCCCGGTGCTCGGGGAAGCAACTGTTCAGGAACTGCGCGACTCCGTGCGCGCAGAGATCGTGACCCCGACCGACGATGGGTATGCGGACGCGTCCCGGATCTGGAACGGCGCGCACGACGGCCACACGCCGGCCCTCATCATCCGCTGCACCGACGCTGCTGACGTGATCGCGGCTGTCGGCTTCGCGCGCAGCAACGGCCTTGCGATCGCCGTTCGCGGCGGCGGCCACAGCATCGCCGGCTTCTCGACCGTCGACGACGGGATCGTCATCGATCTCTCGCCGATGAACGATGTCCGCGTCGATCCGGCCGCCCGCCGGGCGAGTGTCGGTGGCGGCGCGGTCTGGGCCGACGTCGACCAAGAGACGCAAGCGCACGCGCTCGCGACCACAGGCGGACTCGTGTCGACCACCGGCGTCGCGGGGTTCACCCTCGGCGGCGGCATCGGCTGGACGATGCGGAAATTCGGCCTCGCGTGCGACAACCTCACGGCCGCGGACGTCGTCACCGCCGACGGCCGGCTCGTCCACGTGAGCGAGACCGAGAACCGTGACCTGCTCTGGGGGCTGCGCGGAGGCGGCGGCAACTTCGGCATCGTCACGCGGTTCGAGTTCGATCTGCACCCGCTCGGCCCGGTGATCTACGCCGGACCGATCTTCTTCCCGGCCGACGCCGCACACGATCTCCTGCACGCGTTCCGCGATTGGGCCGGGGACGCCCCGGATGAGATCACGGCAGTTGTCAACCTCACGACGGCGCCGCCGCTGCCCGTCATCCCCGGGGAGTGGCACGGCAAGAAGGTCGCGGCACTCGTGGCCGCATCGACCGGCCCGGTCGACGAGGGTGAGGCGCTTGTGCGTCCGATCCGCGGGGTGGCAGAGCCGATCGCCGACCTGCTCGGTCCGATGCCCTACCAGGCGATCCAGACCCTGCTGGACCCGCTGTGGCCGAAGGGGATCCACTCCTACTTCAAGGCGACCAACCTTGCGCGG
>DATNKY010000779.1:0-4414 GCA_035603155.1 Solirubrobacteraceae bacterium | reverse complement strand
TGCCGCCCGACAGCGACGCGACCGGCGCCTGATAGCTCGCCGCCTTCACTGACAGGCTGTCGAGGACCTCGGTCGCGGCGCGCAGCTCGCTACGACGGTTGACGACCCCCGCACGGCTGTAAGCGCCGAGATTCGACAGGCTCACGTTCTCGACCAGCGAGCGCCGGAACAGGAGCCCGTCGGCCTTGCGCGACTCCGGGATCATGCCGAGGCCGTGGCGTAGCGAAACGATCGGCGCGCCGGACGGGACCGCGGCCCCGGCGAGCTCAACTGTGCCATCGGAGCGGCGCGCGGCGCCGAAGATCGCGCGAGCGAGCTCGGTCCGCCCGGCGCCGACGAGCCCGGCGAGCCCGACGATCTCGCCTTCGTGCACCTCGAGCGAGACGTCGTCGACGCCGTGCGCGCTCAGACCGCGCACCGACAGCGCGAGCTCGGCCGACGGGTCGGCGGGCACCTTGGCCGGGAACGTCTTGCCGAGCGAGCGGCCGAGCATCGCCTGGATCAGCGACTCCTCGGTCTCGTCGGCGACCGCGCCCGTCCGCACCAGGCGCCCGTCGCGCAGCACGGTGACCGAGTCGGCCAGCTCGAGCACCTCGCGCAGGAAGTGCGAGACGAGCAGCACGGTCTTGCCCGACGCGACCAGCGACCTGACGATCTCGTGCAGGCGTTCGACGTCGGGCCGGCTCAGCGCCGCTGACGGCTCGTCCATCACGATCAGCTGCGCATCGCGTGCCAGCGCCCGCAGGATCTCGACCTGCTGCTGCTCGGCCGTCCGCATCCTCCCGGCGGGGCGGTCAGCCGGGAGGTCGAACCCGGCCTGCTGCGCGAGCTGCTCGTAACGCGTGCGCAGCTCGCCACGCGACAACCACCCGAGCCGCCGCGGCTCGACGCCGAGGAACACGTTCTCGGCCACCGTCAGCCGCGGGACGAGCAGCAGCTCTTGGGCGATCGAGGCGATCCCGCTGGCCAGCGCCTCGCGCGGCGAACGGAACGCAGCCGGCTCGCCGTGGACTGACATCCGGCCGCCATCCGGTGAAATGGCGCCGCCGATGATCTTCGCCAGCGTCGACTTGCCCGCGCCGTTCTCGCCGACCAGCGCATGGATCGAGCCGGCTCGGATCGACAGCGAGATGTCGTCGAGCGCCCGGACCCCGCCATAGTGCTTGGCGATGCCCTCGAGCTCGACGTGCGCGGCGCCGTCGGTCACTAGGCGGCGTCGGAGGTCCGCTCGTTGAACCACTCGCGGAACTCCGAGCAGAGTCCATCGTCGGTCAACGAGACGAGGAAGATGCCTTCCAGCTCGATCTTCATATCCCCGACGTTGAACGAGCACCACCACCGCGCGACCCCGCCGCTGTCGACGATCCCGAGCGTCTCGGAGCCGAACTCCACGTCGCTCTGCACCGCCGTCACGTCGGCCCACCGGGCGCGAATCGTCTCGCTGCCTCTCATCGGCTCTTCGTATGGCCCCCACGCGTAGGTCGCATCCTCGGTATACAGCGCCGCGGCGGCGTCGGGATCGAGATCCTCCCACGCGCGCTCGTAGCTCTGTAACCACTTGGTCAGCTCAGCGAGCCCAGTCGCACTCTCCATACGCAAGCTCCTCGTCGTCGATGGTCCTGCCGATCCGGCAGCCGCAACGTCGCGCCCTATCCGGGCCATTCGGGGTGAAACTCATTCGCGTTTGACTTGGTCATCACGCCGTCGGCGGGCAGGTCGTCGAGCGCGTTGGCCGCGGCCGGCGAGGTCCCGTTGCGGATCGACTGGATCAGCTGCTGGGTGCCCTCGCGCCCCTCGGTCGCGGGGTTCTGGGCGACATCGCCGAACCAGGCGCCCGAGGCGACTCCCTGCTGAGCCGCGGCGGAGCCGCCGTAGCCCACCAGCACAACCTTCTTGTCTTTGCCAACCGCCTGGGTCGCACCCTCGATGCCCTGATCGGAACCGACGACCAGGTTCAGGTTCGGATTGGCCTGGAGCATGTCCTGAGTCGCGCTCAACCCCTGGGACGGGGTGAAGAAGTCCTGTCCCTGGGCGACGACCTTGACCGACGGCGTCGATGCGATCGCCTTGTTGAACGAATCCCTGATCGCGACGTCGAGCGCCGAGGCCTTGATGTCGTACAGGTAGCCGACGTTGCACGGGTTGAGGTTGCGCTCGGTACAGGCCTTCACGACCAGTTGGCCGAGCTTGGTGCCGATATCGGTCGGCACGAAGGTGACGTTCACGTTCTGACCCGGGACCTGCTTCTGGAACGTGTCGAGCTTGGGTCCCAGGATCTGATCGATATTCGCGACGCCGACGTGCTTGCTGATTGCCTGCTGCGCGAGCGGGATCAGATTGGTGCTCTCGATCGGCTGCAGGATGACGCCGTCATACCCGCCGGAGGTCAGAACGTCCTGTAGCTGTGCGAACTGCTTGTTGGGATCGTTGTTGGCGTCGAACACGGTGATCGAAGCGTTGTTCGAGTCGGCCACCGCCTGCGCCGAGGCGAGCATCGGCGCGTCATAGCTGTTCGCGACCGCGAACGACAGGTACGCGAGCTTCAGATGCTTCCCGGCGTCCGCGCCCTTGCCGGACGTCGCAGCGGCGTTCGTGGCGGCGCCGCTGCTGCTACTGCTGCTCGACGACCCACAGGCGGCAACCAGCGCCGCCGCGACGAACACGGTGGCGACAGCGCGAGCCCTCGGTCCAAAGGTCTTGCTCATCTCTGCGGTACTCCCTCCTGGTGCCCGTCGTGCGCACAGCGCAGCGCGGGGCCGGCCGACCGGACGAGGGGTCCCTCCACCCTACGCCGGGCGTTCGCTAGCCATAAACACTACTGTGGCGCAACGATAAACGTAGCCGAGTGCAACGTTAAGTGATTGCTCACGCTAATTTTCAGTGCTGCTGCACAGCTAACGCTCCAGTGCACAGCCGGCGACCCACCGCGGCTGCCCGCGGCGAGTCCGTGCCGGGCTAGTAGAAGCTCAGAGTTCGGCCGAGGCGATCTCGGCGCCGTCCGAGAGCGCGCGGAGCTTCAGCCAGGCGACGTCGGGATCGACGAGCGAGAACCGGATGAACGTGTCAAAGCCGCAGTCGGTGCCGCCGATGATCCGGTCCTTGCCGACGATCTTGCCGAGCTGCACGAGGCGGTCGGCAACGACCCGCGGATGCTCGACATGGTTGGACTTGACGTCGATGACGCCGAGGATCACCTTGCGGTCGTCGGGCAACGGATTGGCCTCGAACACGCGCCACTCGTGGGCGTGGCGCGGGTTGGCGCCCTCGACGTAGATCGTTCCGGCGTCGACCCGCATGACCTGGTCGACGATGTCGGCGAGCGGCACGTCCTTGTGGTGCGGCCCGGCGTAGTTGCCCCAGCAAACGTGGAAGCGGACCTGCTCGGGCGGGATGCCGTCGAGCGCCGCGTTGAGCGCGTCCACCGCGAGCGGCAGGTGCGTGTGCCAGTCACCGACGCTCGAGCCGACGGACCGGCAGTGGGCGGCCATCGCCATATCGGGCGAGTCGATCTGAAGATTGAGCCCGGCGTCCGTGATCGCCTTGTACTCATAGGAAAGCTCGTCCGCGAGCGCACCCAAATACGTCTCGTGCGAGTCGTAGTACTGGTTGGGATAATTAAACGCGATCTGCCCTGGGCTGATCGCGCCAATGAACGCGGTCGATGGATCACTGTCGCCGAGCGCTGCCTTGAGGCGCGCGATGTCACGGTGGACGGCGTCCCTGTCCTTGAGCTTCGCCGGCCCGACGCAGTTGGAGAACACGAGGTGCGCCATCGCCGGCGTGTTGAACAGGCGCATCGCCAGGTCCGGGAAGTCCGCGACATCGTCGGCCTGGAACTCCGAGCGACCCTCGAATCCCGAGAAGCGCTCGTTCACGTACGTGCTGAAGCCGGTCTTGCTCATCTCGCCGTCGCTGACGACGTCGATGCCGGCCTCGCGCTGCTTGGCGACGATCTCCTTGACGGCCTCGTCGACTCGGGCGTCGAGCTCAGCCGGGTCGACCTCTTCGCCTTCCACCTGGGCCCAGATCATGTCCGCCACGTCGGCCGGTCGCGGAAGGCTGCCAGCATGAGTCGTGAGGATCCGATCGTCTGATCCGGCCATTTCTCTCCACCTCCGGGGTCGGGGCAATCAAGGAAGCCCGGCCCTGTCCGATAGTTCTTTACAGTAGCGGTCCAGGGCCTTCTATCAGAGTGATACTCGACAAGCAAGCCGCGGTGGTCCGTGGCGATCGGCTCGCCGAGAACGGCCCAGTGTACATTTCTACTTGACGAGGAGGAGAGGCTGTGGAACGAGGAACAGTCGTGATCGTCGGCGGCACGCAGGGTCTCGGCCGGCGGCTCGCGGAGCGGTACGCCGAGCGCGGCCGCGACGTCATCATCACCGGTCGTGACGCTGCGCGCGCGAGCGCGGTC
>DATNKY010000184.1:0-2624 GCA_035603155.1 Solirubrobacteraceae bacterium | reverse complement strand
TGTCAGCGGTCTGCCCGTCGAACGCTGCTTCGGGATCGTCACTGCTGTCAAGAACCGTCCCGTCTGACTGTTGCACGACAACCCGATCGGGCTCGAAAACCGTGGCCAGATCTTGGCCGACGAACGACGTTGTCACGCGCTCCCGCTGCGTGTCGGCGACCATGACGATGTCCTTGAGCACGTCGGCCTGTCCCTTTACCTCCCAGATCGCGCCGCCGATGGAGACGTCGATCTTGATCGACGACACCTCGTTCCAGCGCCCCATCCCGCCGTGGGCCTCAACGGCAAACGCGAGCAGGTCAGGCATCTCACCTGCGGTCGGCGATCGGTCCAGAGTGTTTGCCGCTCGGTCCTGGCGTCCAGAAATGGTCGTCATCGTGTTCTGCTCTCTTGGAGGTGATTGGCCGCCAAATACGCGGCTTGCCCGTCGGATCCAGGCTAGGCTGCGCCGGGGGCGACGTAAATGGCTCAACCGAACCCTCTTGCGGGTAGCGGAGGGTCCACTCGAACTACGCGGGCCTGTTACGACCTGGATATTTGTGGCTCCGGGCAGTTGGTAGATTGAGAGGCGGACGGGGCCCGACCGGGGATCAGTCCATATGCGATCCGAGCAGAGATTCTCCGCCGAGCGCCAACCACCGATCACCGTTGTGGTGGTCGACGACGAGCACCTCATCCGCTCCGCGCTCGCGCAAGCGATATCGAATAGCGACATCGAACTCGTCGGAGAAGCCGCCAACGGCGAAGACGCGATCGCGATCGTCGTCGACGTCCGCCCCGACGTGGTGCTGATGGATCTGCGACTCCCAGGGATCTCAGGCGTCCAGGCGATTGAGCAGCTCGGCCTGCTCGCCCCCGCCTCACGCGTACTGGTGCTCACCCGTGCAGAGCACAATCGCGTGGTTGAGGCGATCATCGCCGGAGCCAGCGGCTACATCCTCAAGAGCGCGTCCGCGGAGGCGATCATCGCCGCCGTCCGAGCCACCGCAGCAGGAGAATCCGTGCTCTCCTCGCAGATCGCCGGCAAGCTTCTGCAGCGCATTCGCGAATTGGACATCCCCGTCAAGGACACCGACACCGCAGCGGTCGCGATCCGTGCGGTCCTGACCGACAGGGAGCTTGACATCTTCACACGCCTCGCCAGCGGCGACAGCAACCAGCAGATCGCGCGCGAGCTCTCGCTCAGCACGAACACCGTGGCCAACCACATCGCGAGCATCCTCGCGAAGCTGCACGTCGAGAACCGCATCCAGGCGGCGGTCCAAGCGGTGCGCAGCGGTATCTCCTGACAACGACGTACGTTCGCCGAAATGAGCGCGCCAGTTCGCCGGCGGTGGAGGGCCTCGGCGCCTCCGCGTGCCTCAGATCCGCAAACCGGGTAACACGATCGGTAGATGAGGCGGCCAACTGCAATAAGGACGGCGCGTGGCGACTAGCGAGCTCGCGTCCGCACAGGACTACTACCTGCTGGACGAGACGCTCTCCGAGCACGAGCTCGTGATTCGTGACCGGGTGCGCGCGTTCGCCGACCGCGAGGTGCTGCCGATCATCAACGACTACTGGGAGAGGGCTGAGTTTCCATTCGAACTGGTGCCCAAGCTCGCCGAGCTCGGCGTCGCAGGGACCACCATCGAGGGATATGGCTGCCCGGCGATGTCGCGTCTCGGTGCCGGAATGGTCGTCCGTGAGCTGGCTCGCGCCGACGGCAGCGTGAACACCTTCTTCGGGGTGCATTCGGGGCTCGCCATGGGCGCGATCGACATGCTCGGCAGCGAGGAGCAGCGGCGTGAGTGGCTGCCGCCGATGGCGAGGCTTGAGAGAATCGGCGCCTTCGGGCTCACCGAGCCCGAGCACGGGTCCGACTCGGTGTCGCTGGAGACGACCGCCCGGCGCGACGGTGGCGAGTACGTCCTCAACGGCGCCAAACGGTGGATCGGCAACGCGTCGATTGCCGACGTGACGATCATCTGGGCCCGGGACGACGAAGGGGACGTGGGGGCTTACCTCGTGCCCAAGGGCACTCCCGGATTTGACCCCACGACGGTGATCACCGGCAAGATCGGAAAGCGGGCGGTGTGGCAGGCGGAGATCGCGCTGAGCGACGTGCGCATCCCGCTCGACT
The DNA here is from genome assembly GCA_035603155.1 of Solirubrobacteraceae bacterium. Taxonomy (GTDB): domain Bacteria; phylum Actinomycetota; class Thermoleophilia; order Solirubrobacterales; family Solirubrobacteraceae; genus Palsa-465. The sequence continues at coordinate 502 of DATNKY010000184.1, read as the reverse complement.
ACAAACTCGCGCACGCGAACACGTTTGACGACGCCACCCGCGTGCTCAACCAGACCCGTGGCGGTGCCGCTTGGGAGTGCGTGGGCCACGCCATGGCCTGTCTGGAGGCCGCCGTCTCCTACGCCAAGGAGCGCTCCCAGTTCGGGCGACCGATCGCCGGCTTTCAGCTGGTGCAGGGCAAGCTCGCGACCATGCAGGCTGCGACCACCGCAATGCAACTGGTGTGCTTCCGGCTCGCCCAACTTCAGGAGTCCGGAGCGATGACGGGCCCGATGGCGTCACTGGCCAAGCTACACAACGTCAGAAACGCCAAGCTGGTGTGCTCGGAGGCTCGGGACATCCTCGGCGGCAACGGGCTTCTGCTCGACTATCACGTAGCCCGTCATCTCACCGATCTCGAGATCGTCGACACGTACGAGGGCACCGACACGATCCAGTCGCTGATCATCGGACGTGACCTGACCGGCGTCTCCGCCTTTTCATGAGGGTGGGCGCCGGTAGG
>DATNKY010000195.1:0-4722 GCA_035603155.1 Solirubrobacteraceae bacterium | reverse complement strand
CGCGTCACACCGGATTCAGCCGTGGACGCCGCTGTGGGAGTCCTTCGCCTCCTAGGCCGGCGATCACGCGATCGGCATCGAACTGCAGCCGCGCCGAGCCGGTCTGGCAAGCAGCCCGGATGACGGCGCCGCGCGCTGGGCGCCGTACCGACCGCCGAGCGCGGCGCTCACGCGGCGGTATTCTCGATTGACGCCCATGCCCTTCCCGCAGACTCGCCTCCGCAGGCTCCGGTCCACACGTGCGCTCCGGGGTCTCGTCCGCGAGACGCGCCTCGCGCCCGCCGACTTCGTCTACCCGATGTTCGTCGCCCATGGCCTTGACCGGCGCGAGCCGATCGCGGCGATGCCGGGCGTCGACAGGCTCTCGATCGCGCACGCCGTCACCGAGGCCGGAGAGGCATACGCGCTTGGAATCCCCGCCGTACTGCTGTTCGGACTGCCCGCGTCCAAGGACGAGGAGGGCTCTGGCGCTTGGGACGACGAGGGGGTCGTCCAACTCGCGACGAGGGCGATCAAGGAGGCCCACCCGGAGCTGCTCGTGATCAGCGACCTGTGCCTGTGCGAGTACACGAGCCACGGCCACTGCGGCGTCGTCCGCGGCGACGGCTCGGTCGACAACGACGCGACGCTCGAGCTGCTGGCACGGACCGCGATCTCGCAGGCGCATGCGGGCGCTGACCTGATCGCCCCCAGCGACATGATGGACGGACGCGTCGGGTTCATCCGCGCCGCGCTCGACGACGATGGGCTGACCGACACGCCGATCATGGCCTACTCGGCCAAGTTCGCGTCGGCGTTCTATGGACCGTTCCGCGATGCCGCCGATTCGACACCCGCGTTCGGCGACCGCCGCGCCTACCAGATGGATCCGGCCAACGGCGATGAGGCCGTCCGCGAGGCGCTGCTCGACGTGCAGGAGGGCGCCGACATCGTGATGGTCAAGCCCGCGCTCCCCTACCTCGACGTGATCCGGCGAGTCAAGGACGCGACCACGATGCCGCTCGCGGCCTACAACGTCAGTGGCGAGTACGCAATGGTCAAGGCCGCCGCCGCCGCCGGCCAGCTCGACGAGCGCGCGGCGGTGCTCGAGGCTCTGACCTCGATCCGTCGCGCCGGGGCAGACATCGTCATCACCTACCACGCCAAGGAGGCCGCGCTGTGGCTTCAGTAGACCAACGCACGGCGGGGAGTCAGCACGGACCTAAGCTGCGCAGCCGCAAGCAGGGTGCGGCGATCGCGCTCGATGAGCTCGACAAGCGGCTGCTGAACCTGATGCAGGGCAGCTTCCCGATCGCGTGCCGTCCGTACCAGGCGGTCGCCGACGCCGCCCAGATCACCGAGCAGGAGGCGATGGCCAGGGTCCAGCGGCTGCTCGACGAGCGCATCATCCGGCAGGTGACACCGATCTTCGACACCCGTGCGCTCGGCTACTCGTCGATGCTGGTCGCCGCGAAGGTCGACCCCGACAACCCCTGGCGGGCCGCGACGATCATCAACGAGCACCCCGGCGTCTCGCACAACTACCTGCGCAACCACGAGTTCAACATCTGGTTCACGATCGCCACCGAGCCCGATTCGAAGCTCGGCCTGCAAGGAACGCTCGAGGCCCTCGCGCGGCTCGCGGGCGCCGAATCGGTCCGCCAGCTGCCGACGTTGAAGCTGTTCAAGATCAGAATGGACCTCGAGATGGAGGCGGGAACCGAAGCGCTCGCGCGCGCGGCCGAGGTGGCCGAGCCGGCCGAGACCGAGCCGCAGCCGTACGACGAGTTCGACCGCTCTGTGATCCGGGCGCTGCAGGGCGACATGCCGGTAATCGCGGAGCCGTATTCCCCCGCGGCGTCCGAGCTCGGGATCCGCCAGGAGCGACTGCTCGAGCACCTGCAGGCAATGCAGGAGCGCCGACTGTTACGGCGCGTAGCGGCGATCCTGTTCCATCGCCGCGCGGGATTCAGCGCCAACGGGATGGGGGTCTGGAAGATCCCCGACGAGCGCATCATGGAGCTCGGCAAGCGGATGGCCTCATTCCGCGGCATCTCCCACTGCTACCAGCGCCCGACGTATGCCGACTGGCCGTACTCCGTGTTCACGATGGCGCACGGGCGCTCGAAGGACGAGTGTGACGCGATCCTCGACTCGATCGCCGCCGACACCGGGATCGACGACCGCGCGACGCTCTACTCGTCGACAGAGTTCAAGAAGATCCGGCTGCTCTATTTCACAGAGGACCACCGCAACTGGGAACGCGAGCACGCCGGGGTGTGACCGAGCTCGTCGACGACAGGACGGCTCGCTCCTCGGAGCTCTACGAACAGGCGCTCGGGCTCCTTCCCGGCGGCGTCAACTCGCCCGTGCGCGCGATGGGCTCGATCGGCCGAGATCCGATCTTCATCGCGTCGGGCTCCGGCGCGACGATCACCGACGTCGACGGCAACGAGTACGTCGACTGGGTCTCGTCCTGGGGCCCGCTGATCCTCGGCCACGCCGACCCGGACGTCGTCGCTGCCGTCACCGAGGCGGCGGCGCGCGGCACGACCTTCGGCGCGCCCACCGCGGGTGAGGTGCAGCTCGCCGCCGAGGTGTGCGAGCGGATCCCGTCGGTCGAGATGATGCGCATGACCTCCTCGGGGACCGAGGCGACGATGAGCGCGCTGCGCCTCGCGCGCGCGATCACCGGCCGCGAGAAGATCGTCAAGTTCGCCGGCGCGTACCACGGCCACGTCGACGGCCTGCTCGCCGAGGCGGGCTCCGGATTGGCGACGCAGGGGATCCCCTCGAGCCCCGGCGTGCCCGCGGGCGCCGCAGCGGCGACTGTGGTGGCCGATTGGAATGCGGCCGGCGGGGCGCCGGTCGCAGACGATGTGGCGGCGATCGTGCTCGAGCCGATCCCGGCGAACATGGGCGTCGTTGCACCGCGTGACGGATTCCTCGAGCAGCTCCGCGGCCAGGCCGACGAGCACGGTGCGCTATTGATCTTCGACGAGGTGATAACGGGCTTCAGGGTCGCCCGCGGTGGAGCCCAGGAGCGCTACGGGGTGATGCCCGATCTGACGATCATGGGCAAGGTCGTCGGTGGTGGGCTGCCCGCCGCGGCGTACGGCGGCCGGCGCGAGCTGATGGAGCGGATCGCTCCCGCCGGGGACGTCTATCAGGCGGGCACCCTGTCGGGCAATCCGCTCGCGGTCGCGGCAGCACTGGCGACGCTGCGCCGGCTCGATGCCGCCGCTTACGAGCAGCTCGAGGCGACCACGCGGGCGCTCGCCGACGGTCTTGGCGAGGCGGCGGCGCAGGCCGGCTGCGAGGTCCAGGTGCAGAGCGTGCCCGGCCTGCTGACGGTCTTCTTCACGGGCGCGCCGGTGCGGTCCTACGCCGACGCCAAGCTGTCTGACACCGACGCCTACGCCGCCTTCTGCCGGGCGCTGCTGGCCCGTGGCATCTACCCGCCGCCGTCGCAGTTCGAGGCGTGGTTTCCCTCACTCGCGCACGGGGCCGAGCACGTCGCGCGGACGGTGGACGCGGCGCGGGACGCGTTTCAGGGGATCGCCCGCCGATGACCAGGAGCGCGCGCGATGGCAAGCTGGCGCTCGCACGGGAGCTGCGTGGGCGCGGCGGGACGGCGGCTGACACGCTGCGATCCGACGGCGTGGCCTCACGGGTGCGAGACGAGCGACCCGGCCCGGCCCAGGTCGCGGCCGGCGGCTCGCGCGCCGCGGGTCACGAGCTCCAGTACGAGCTGTTGCTCGAGATGATCCACGAGGGGTCGCTGCTGCACTACGGAGCGCCGGCGGTGCTCGACGATCGCGATCCGTGCCTGGCGCTGCTGCTCGGCGATCAGCTCTACGCGATGGGCCTCTCGCGCCTCGCGGAGCTGGGCGATCTCGACGCGGTGGCCGAGCTGGCGGACCTGATCTCGCTGCTCGCCCAGGCGCGCGCCGAGTCGGCGGACACCGAGTCCGACGAGCTCGTGATGGCGATCTGGGACGCCGGCGCGACCGCGATCGGGTTTGGCACGAGCCCCGAGCACGAGACCGCGAAGGCGCTCGCCCGGGATGGTGCCCCGAGCGCGACGAGCGCGCTGCAACGCGCCGCGGCGCGGGGGGATCGTGACGCTCGCCTCTTTGTTGACGGTAGGCTTCGGTCGTCGTTCAATGGTCCTTAGCTGACGTTGATTTAGAGCGCACGTGCAAGACAGACACAAAGCCGCGAAATCGAAGTACACCTCCGACCGACAGATCCCCGGAGCGTTCGAGGGCGAGACCGTGTCGCGGCGCCGTTTCATGGTCCTTTCGGCCAACGGCGCCGGCGTCGTCGCCGCGATGGCGTTCACGCTGCCGGCGCTCGGCTTTGCCCTCGGTCCGATTTTCTCTCGCGAGCCGTTCAGCTGGCAGGCGGTTGGGCCGCCGGACGATTTCGTCGAGACGACCTACGCCACCAGGGTCATCCAGGAAGTCCAGGGAATCGGCGAGGCCGGCAACACGATCGCTTACGTCCGCAAGCGCAACCCGGCGATCGACACCGAGCCGGTGGACCAGTACAACCGCTTCGTCGCGCTCTCTGATCGCTGCATGCATCTCGGCTGCCCGGTGCGGTTCGTCGCGGCCGCCGATCGCTTCATCTGCCCGTGCCACGGCGGCGTCTACGACTTTCGCGGCATGGTCGCCGGTGGTCCGCCGGTACGGCCGCTCGACCGCTTCTACACGCGCCTGAACACGAACACCGGCCTCG